>NZ_AQXH01000001.1:1200000-1500000 GCF_000375465.1 Balneola vulgaris DSM 17893 | reverse complement strand
AGAGCAAGTAGCTGCTTCAACTCCAGATCAGTTGATGCAACAAAGTAATGGTGCGGCTTCAGGTGGATCTGAACCACAAAGAGTAGGAAGCGACGGACGTTTCTTCTCTCCTCTAGTTCGTTCTATTGCCAAAGAAGAAGGCATTAGCCAAGAAGAACTTGAGTCTATTAATGGTTCTGGCCAAGGCGGACGTGTTTCAAAGAAAGATATTTTAGGATACGTTGAGGATAAGAAAGCTGGCAAAGTATCTGCACCAGCTTCAAGCGGTTTAAGCAAACCAAGCAGTTCTGCTCCAAAAAAGAGCGATGGTTCTATCTCTGCTGGTCAACTAGATATCCAGGCTCCATCTCAAGATGTAGAAATCATCAAGATGGATCGAATGAGAAAGATGATTGCAGAGCACATGGTTCGCTCAAAGCAAACATCGGCTCATGTTACTACTTTTGCTGAAGTGGATGTAACAAACTTAGTGAAGTGGAGAAACGCGAATAAAAACGAATTCCAGAAAAAGACTGGCAACAAACTGACTTTCACTCCACTATTCGTTGAAGCGATTATCAAAGCGATGTTAGAGTTCCCATTAATCAATAGTTCTATTGATGGCGACAACATCTTAGTGAAGAAAGACATCAACTTTGGACTAGCCGTAGCACTTGGAACAGGTGGCGAAGGTGGACTTATCGTACCAGTTATCAAGAAAGCACAGCAAATGAATTTAGTTGGTCTTGCTGATCAAGTGAATGAAGTTGCTACCAAAGCTAGAAACAAAAAATTAAGCCCAGACGATTTAGTAGGTGGTACTATCACCTTAACGAACTACGGTAGTGTGGGTAACATCATGGGAACACCGATTATCAACCAGCCTCAAGTGGCTATTATTGGTACCGGTGCAATCGAGAAAAAACCAGTGGTATTGGAAACAGAAGCTGGTGATGTGATTGCGATTCGTCAAATGATGTACTTATCAATGAGTTATGACCACAGAATCATTGATGGTGCTCATGGTGGCGCGTTCCTAAACAGAATTAAAGAAATCCTTCAAGATTTCGATACTTCTAGATCAGTTTAAGCTAGGAGCTAATTAGCAATCATTATGATTGCCTGAAATTACCATTTATATATAGAGGCGCTTTTAGCGTCTCTTTTTTTGAACATGGAAATAGCAAAATCAATACAAGAAATACGTGCGCAAGTAGCTGCTTTAAAAGCTGAAGGTAAGCGTGTTGCCTTTGTTCCCACTATGGGCGCACTACATGAAGGGCATTTGTCGCTCATAAAGATGGCGCATAAGCATGCCGATGCCATCGTGGTTTCGATCTATGTGAACCCAGAGCAATTTGGGCCAAACGAAGACTTCAGTACCTATCCACGAACTACTGAATCAGATTTAGCTTTATGCGAAAAAGAAGATGTAGCCGTAGTATTTCTTCCCGATACTGAAACCATGTATGGCTCAGGTAAAAAGTTCTTCAGCATAGAAATTGAAGAGCTTAATACCTACTTAGATGGAGGAAGCCGCCCTGGTTATTTCCAAGGAATCGCTCTTGTAGTAAATAAGCTGTTTAACATTGTACAGCCTGATGTGGCGGTATTCGGCCAAAAAGATTACCAACAGTTCAGAATTATTGAACAGATGGTAATAGAGTTCAACCATGACATTGAGTTACTCATGGCTCCAATCGGAAGGGCAGAAGACGGATTGGCACTTAGTAGTAGGAATGTATACTTATCTGAGCAGGAGCGCGTTGTTGCTCCGAGTCTATATAGAGCGCTGAGTTATGTAGAGCAACAAATTAAGAATGGAGTGTTTCAGCCCCATTTATTGTTAAAACACCAACAAGATGAGCTAGAGGCAAAAGGCTTCAAAAATGATTATCTTTCCGTGTATTCGTTGGATACTTTGGCTCCGGTTCAAGAGTTAGAAAAAGGACAGCGCTATGTATTAGCTGGAGCAGCCTATTTAGGTAAAACAAGATTGATTGATAACTTAATATTTGAAATTTGAGGTTATAAGCAATGCAAATAACCATGTTTAAATCCAAACTCCACCAAATGGTGGTTACCGAAGCCAACTTAATGTATGAAGGCAGCATCACAATCGACCAAGATTTATTGGATGCAGCAGACCTACTACCATACGAAAAAGTGCAAGTGGTGAATATCACTAACGGTTCACGTTTGGAGACATACACTATTCCTGGAGAGAGAGGAAGTCGTATTTGTTGCCTAAACGGCGCAGCGGCTAGGCTTACCCAAGTGGGCGATCGCGTAATTATTATTAGTTATGCCGAGATGACCCCAGAAGAAGCAAAAAACCACAAACCTACTGTTGTAGTTGTGGATGAAAATAACGACCCTAAGCAGATTGTTGACGAGACTAAATACGCCACTGAGTATGACCTCAAAAGTGGCCTTTTAGAAAACGACTCGAATAACTAAAGCAACTGCTTGCTCTATTATCTTTACATACAGATGGCGTTAACGGATTCCTTCTTGCAAGGGGAAAACATCAATTTATCTAGTTGATGAGAATCCCTTTTACAAAAAAGGTGCCCGATGAAGCACACGTAATATCCTCTTCTGAGCATGGACTCGGTACCTTCGGAGGCGTGTTTACTCCATCCATACTTACCATTCTTGGGGTAATTATGTACCTGCGTTTTGGGTGGGTTGTAGGAAATGTAGGGCTTATTGGTACGCTATTAATTGTAACGCTGTCTACGGCGATTACATTTTTAACAGCCTTATCCATTGCTTCCATTGCCACCGATCAACGGGTTAGAACAGGCGGCGCTTATTATATGATTAGCCGTTCGTTAGGGATAGAATCTGGCGGCGCTATTGGTATACCACTTTATTTAGCTCAGGCCTTATCCGTTGCCTTATACACCGTTGGTTTTGCAGAAAGTGTAGTTGAGGTATTCCCTAGTTTGAACTTTAAAGTAGTAGGTCTCACTACTACCATTGCAGTTGCTGTACTTGCCATAGTATCCGCAAAAGCAGCTATACGTGCTCAATACTTTATCATGTTTGGGATAGTACTATCCCTACTTTCTTTGGTATTTGGTAAACCTATAGAACCTACTGAAATTGAAATGTGGGGAGCGGCAGAAAGAAACTCAGAACCATTTTGGACCGTGTTTGCGGTATTCTTTCCGGCTGTTACAGGTATCATGGCTGGGGTGAATATGAGTGGTGACCTGAAAGATCCCGGAAAGTCCATTCCTGTGGGTACTTTTGCGGCCGTGGGTGTGGGTTATCTAATTTATATGGGATTGCCTGTACTGCTTGCTATGCGTGCTGATTCATCAACCCTTATCGCTGATCCACTTGTGATGAGAAAGATGTCGTTGTGGGGTGATGCTATTTTAATTGGTGTTTGGGGCGCTACTTTATCGAGTGCTGTTGGAAGCATATTAGGAGCGCCACGAGTGCTACAAGCCCTTGCACGAGATCATGTATTGCCAAAATGGATGAGCATAGTTGGGCAGGGGTCAGGAGATGACGACTCTCCACGAATAGGAACGGTAGTTACCTTATTGGTGGCATTAGCTGCTGTTTATTTCGGAAATCTAAATATCATTGCTCCCGTTCTTACCATGTTTTTCTTAACAACCTATGGGATGTTAAATATTACGGCGGGAATTGAGCGACTTTTAGGTAGCCCGTCTTTCAGGCCCAAGTTTAAAGTGCATTGGGTGTTCTCGATTTTAGGAGCATTAGGGTGCTTAAGTGTGATGTTTTTGATCAACACCATTGCAACCATCGTCGCATTCTTATTTGTGTTGGCTATCTACTTCTGGTTAGAACGACGAGAAATGCAGTCGGCTTGGGGTGATGTACGCAGAGGTATCTGGATGGCCATTACGCGAGCTGGTTTACTACGGATTGATTCCGATCAAGTAGAAGCTAAAACATGGAGACCCAATCCTTTAGTGTTGTCGGGCGCCCCAACAAAGCGTTGGCATTTGATTGATCTCGCCTCATCGCTTACCCATAACAAAGGTTTGTTAACGGTATCAACCGTGTTAAAAAGCGATAAGCTCACGATGGAACATCAAGGTAAGATGGAGGAAAATATTCGTGAGTTTTTAGCTAAGCGAGGAATCCAGGGACTTCCAAGAGTTACTACTGCTGAAGACCCATTCGAAGGAGCGGAGCGACTGGTGGCTAATTATGGTCTTGGTGCGCTAGTACCAAACACGATAATCTTAGGGGATAGTGAAAACGAAGAAATTCGCGAAGACTATTGTAGAATGATTAACACCTTCCACACCCTAAAAAGAAATGTACTAGTTGTACACGACGACCGTGAAAAGGGGTTTGGCAATAAAAAGAGAATAGATATCTGGTGGGGTGGCCTTAAAGGGAATGGAGGCTTAATGATGATCTTGGGTTATCTACTTCAAAGTAGCCAAACTTGGTTCAATGCTGAGGTGTATTTAAAGATGGTTGTAGACTCGGAAAAGGGTGCCGAAGATGCACAAAAGAACATCTCAGAAATTAGTACAAGACTAAGAACTGGGGCTAAAACAGAGGTAATTGTGTCGAATGGTCGTTCATTTGAAGAAATTCTGCATGAATCCTCAGAGGGTACAGATTTGATTTTTATGGGGATGGCGGAGCCAAATAACGATTTCCTAAATTACTACACAAGTATTCAAAACCGCCTTAAAGGCCTGCCTACCACCATTTTGGTGCTTGCCGCTGAAGATATTTCTTTCGGAGAAGTGTTACTTCAGCAAGATGCTTTTCAAGAAGATTGATTTGTAAGAAGTTTTAAAAAAGAACTTTTTACTAAAACTATTTTTGGGTTGACTACGTCTTAAGCTAAATTATGACGTATTGAGGGTAATACAACAAAATTAAGTTCATGCAAAGAAAATATATCTTACCAATTGGGTTGGTTCTATCTGTAGTTATACTATGGTTTGCTTTTGGAGGCGACAAAGATGAAACCACTGAGTTATTCACCACACCACGAAAAGGGGAATTCATCGTTGAAGTAACTAGTACCGGTGAACTTCGCGCTAAAAACTCTACTGAAATTAAAGGTCCGCAAGGGGCACGAGAATTCAGGATTAACAACATAAAAATTCAGCGGATGATCCCAGAAGGAACTCTGGTTAAAGAGGGTGACTTTGTTGCTGAATTGGATCGTTCTCAGGTATTAGCAAAAATGCAGGATGCCCAACTTGAAGTAGATCAAGCCCAATCGCAGGTTACGCAAGCCCAATTAGATAGTACTCTAACACTATCACAAGCGAGAGATAACCTAATCAATTTAGAGTATGCCCTAGAAGAGCGTCAAATTGCAGTTGACCAATCGAGATATGAATCACCCGCTGTTCAAAGGCAAGCAGAAATAGAACTTGATAAGGCAAAACGAACGCTTAGCCAAGAAAAGAAGAATTACATCACCAAGGTAAAACAAGCTGAAGCTAAAATAAGTGAGATTGAAGCTGAGTTGACCAAAAAGAAAAATGAGCTCAATAAAATCCGTGCTTTAATGGGTGAGTTTACGGTATATGCCCCCGATCAAGGAATGTTGATTTACAAGCGGAACTGGAATGGCTCAAAAGTAACCGTTGGGGAAGAAATTAGTGCATGGAACCCAATTGTGGCTGAGCTACCAGATTTTACCGTAATGGAATCGCTTACCTATGTGAATGAAATTGATATTCAAAAGCTGAAAGAAGGCCAAGATGTAATCATCGGTTTAGATGCTGTTCAAGGTAAGATATTAGACGGTACAGTAACCAGCGTTGCCAATATTGGAGAACAACGTCCAAATTCTGATTCAAAAGTATATGAAGTAATCATTGAAGTAGCAGGAACCGATAGTTTATTACGTCCTGCAATGACCACCAGCAATCGTATTCAGGTTAGCAAACTCAATGATGTGCTTTCAGTACCACTCGAAACCATTCATGCAGTAGATTCACTGAGTTTCGTTTTTGTGAAAGATGGTTTAAGTGCAAAAATGCAGCAAGTTGAATTGGGTTTAATCAACGAAAATGAAGCCGTTATTCATCGTGGTATCACCATCGATGACAGACTTTATCTCTCAATGCCCGCCGACACCTCCGGCATTCAAAGGAGTTATTTGATAGAAGAGCTCAGCTCAAGTAACTAGAGGGTTAGCTGTGCTTCAAAAAATACTATACAATTTTGATATAGCTATCGAAGCTATTCGTAGGAACAAGCTACGAGCAATGTTGACTTCTCTTGGTATCATCTTCGGCGTAGCTTCGGTAATTGCCATGTTAGCCATTGGTACAGGCGCCCAGCAAGAGGTTCTGAAGCAAATGGAGTTATTGGGTACGAATAACGTGATTATTCAACCTGTGATTGAGCAAGAAGAAGGCAGCGTTGATGACGAACAAAATGTTGAAGATTCAAAGCGGTTTTCACCAGGTTTAACCCTTGAAGATCTTGCAAGTATTAAGGACGTAATCCCGGAAATCGAATATGTAAGTCCTGAAATTATATATGAGACGAATTTCATTCGAAATGCCAGAATGAGAACAGGAAAGTTAGTAGGTACAAACGACGACTACTTCGGAATTAATAACTTTGAGTTTGCAGCAGGAAGTAACTTTTCTGAAACACAGATTTCGAATTCAGCTCCAGTAGCTATTATCGGTTACGATGTTCGTTCTAAGTTTTTTGCAGGTGAAGATCCCATTGGTAAAAAAATTAAAGTGGGCCATTTATGGCTCACCGTGGTTGGCGTTTTAAAAAAGCGTGAACTTAGTACCGAGAGCATAGAAAACCTTGGAATACGTAATTACAACTTAGACATCTATGCACCTGCAACTACGGTTCTATTGCGTTTTAAAAACAGAGCACTATTAACCAAACAAGACGTTAGCGGTGGCGGCGGTAGTGTTCGCGTTTTTGGTGGAGGAATGATGATAAGTAGTAGCAGTTCTTCAAGCGGAGGTGGGGATGCTAATTACAATCAACTCGATAAACTGATTATTAGAGTAAGTGATACGAAATACAGTGTGATTGTAGCCGAAGTACTTTCCCGTATGCTAAAACGACGTCATAACGATGTGGTCGATTTCGAAATCATAGTTCCAGAGCAACTACTTCAGCAAGAACAACGAACCAAGAGAATATTCAATATTGTACTTTCCTCGATTGCGTCCATTTCACTGATTGTGGGAGGTATTGGTATCATGAATATTATGCTAGCCTCTGTTGTGGAACGTTATCGCGAAATTGGAGTCCGCATGGCGGTAGGGGCACAAAAGAAAGACATTGAACTACAGTTTTTAACCGAAGCACTTACCATAAGTATTTCTGGGGGCGTGGTTGGAATAATATTGGGGATGCTTTTTAGCTTCGCCATCGAAAGCACGGCTGACATCGCAACTATCGTAACTCCAATATCAATTTTTATATCATTTGGTGTAGCACTTTTAATCGGGGTCGTTTTCGGATTTTTCCCGGCTAAGCGCGCTGCTCAACAAGATCCAGTACACGCATTACGTCATGAATAAATTCATATTATCATTCGCCATACTGAGCCTAATATTAGGGAGTAGCTCAGCAGAGGCACAGCAGACTCAATCGTTAACACTCGACCAGAGTATCGAAATTGCTAAAAATAATAGCCCGCTTTCGAGAGCTGCTACTTACGCTTTGATTTCTTCAAAGTGGAGATATAAATCGTTTAAAGCAGATAAACTTCCTTCACTAGTAGCCAATGGGGATGTTCCGAACTACTTGTTAGGGAGTGAACCCATTTCAACAGAAAATGGAATTATATATAGAGATTTTAACCAGTCGGATGCGAGTTTAGACCTCTCTATCAACCAGAATATTTTTCCAACAGGGGGTACGGTATCCGTTTCTTCTGGGCTAGGAAGGCTGGGGATTTTTAAAGGCGAGGAGCGATATCAATGGCAAAGTACGCCGTTATTAATGACCCTGCGTCAACCACTCTTTCAGTTTAATGCTTTAAAATGGAGAGGACGCTTAGAACCCCTGCGTTATCGTATAGCTGAGAAGCAGTTCGTTGAAGACATGGAAGATTTGGCTTTCACCGTTACTCAGAATTTCTTTGATCTGTTGTTAGCCAAAATCAATATGGAAGTGTCAGAGTTTAACGTAACAGTAAACGACTCGATCTTTAATATTGCGAAAGGGCGATTTGAAGTAGGTAACTTAGCTGAAAACGAATTACTTGAAAGTGAATTGGCCTATAGAAATGCTGAAGCATCTCTAACAACGGCGCAATTGAACTATAAGCGAGCTGAAGAAGGCTTTAAAGCATTATTGGGTATCGATAATGATGTGGTTTTAGAGATTATCGCCCCTAATGATGTGCCAGATGTTAAAGTAGATGTAGATGAAGCGCTAGCTTATGCCATTGAAAATAACAGCCGTTCACTCCAATATGAGCTGAATGAACTGCAAGCCGATCAAGCATACGAGCAAGCCAAAAAGAGTAGTGGATTTTCAGCCACTATTCAGGCTACTTATGGTTTAAATAATACAGCTCAAGATTTTGATGAGTTGTACGACAATCCCGGCAACAGACAATTCTTTACCGTTGGTTTTCAAGTGCCCATCTTTAATTGGGGTAAGCAAGTAGCAGAAATTAAAGCTGCTAGAAACCAACAACAGGCCACAGCAAATAGCATTGCTTACCAAAGACTTCAATTCGAGCTCGACGTTCGAAGTACAGTTCGAGAGTTTGAATTGCTGAAAGATCAGTTAGAGTTGGCGGAAATCTCGGATGATATTGCGGAACGCCGATATGATGTTTCAAAAAACCGGTACCTGATTGGTAAGATTGATGTAACCAATTTATTTATTGCTCAACGCGAAAAGGATAGCGCTCGAAGAAGTTATGTGCAGGCACTTCGCACTTATTGGACAGGGTACTATAACCTTCGAAGGTTAACCTTATTCGATTTCGAAAAAGACGAACCAATTTATCATGAAGTTGAGCTATAACACGGAGCCAACAAAAATTCGTTAGTACAAAAAAAGCCTCTTCATAAGAGGCTTTTTTTATTTAATAACATTGGGAATGAGTGAATTAGCTCTCAGCAAGGAGTTCCATAAATCGAGCAGAAGTCTTGATGCCTCTGTGGAAATCTTTTAATGAAAACTTTTCATTAGGAGAATGAATAGCATCGCTGGTTAAACCAAAGCCCATTAGTATCGACTCAGCACCTAAAACGCGCTTGAAGTCGGCTACAATTGGAATAGAGCCACCTTCGCGTGCAAATAGTGGTTCTACCTCATAAACCTCTTCGAAGGCTTGAGCGGCCGCTTTTAAGCCGTAAAAGCTCAAGTCGGTTACGGATGGGTGTCCACCATGGTGTTCTGTTACTTTAACTTTCACAGTATCTGGTGCTAACGATTCGAAATACTCTTTAAATAATTGAGCGATTTCTTTGGGATGCTGACCTGGGACTAGTCTCATACTAATTTTAGCATTCGCTTTGGAAGGCAGTACCGTTTTAGCCCCTTCGCCTGTATAACCACCCCAAATACCATTTACATCTAAAGTAGGGCGAGCAGATGCTCGTTCTAAAGTGGTATATCCTTTTTCGCCATGAACGGCCTCAATACCGAGTGAAGCTTTATAAGCTTCTTCATCAAATGGAAGAGCTGCTGACGCCTCACGATCGGCTTTTGTAAGTGGAATTACTTTATCATAAAAACCAGGAACCTGAATTACACCGTCTTCGTCTTTAAGCTTGGCGATCATCTCGCAAAGTACGTTCAATGGATTTTCAACCGCACCGCCATATACTCCTGAGTGTAAATCACGGTTAGGACCAACTACTTCCACTTCCATGTATGCGAGTCCACGAAGACCATAAGTAATGGAAGGCATGTCTTTGCCAAACATAGAGGTATCGGATACCAGCACCATATCACAGCTAAGCATATCTTTGTGCTCTTCAAGGAAAGGAACCAAATTTGGAGACCCAATCTCTTCTTCACCTTCAAGAATAAACTTGATGTTAACAGGGATTTCCTGTCCTGTTTTCTTAAAAGACTCTAGGGCTTTAACATGCGTATAAGACTGCCCCTTATCATCGCTAGCTCCACGAGCATATACGTTTCCATCTTTAATTACGGGCTCAAAGGGTGGGGAAGTCCAAAGTTCATCAGGATCTGATGGTTGAACATCGTAATGTCCATACACTAATACCGTTGGTTTATCCTTGTGTGGGGTATGCTCGGCATAAACAATAGGGTTTCCTGGAGTCTCATATAACTTTACGGTGTCCAGATTCATCGACTGAAACTGCTTTAATAAAAAATTAGCAGCTTCATGTATAGCATCCTTTTTAGAGGAATCTGTACTTACAGAAGGGATGCGTAACAAATCAAATAGTTCTTCTATAAATTGATCTTTATTGTTGTCAATATATTCTTGTGATGCGCTCATAAAAGAGGTCTTTTATAATTTTAAAATTCCGGATTTTTTGATCCATCCATATTGGCCATTCCCTAATCGAACATAATACCAATCGCTATGGCCTTCGCTTACACTTTGATCGATGGTAAGTGGGTATCCCTCATAAGCCATACTTACTAAGGTTGACGTACTATCAGGTTTTTGAGTAACCGATGACTGCTCCGTAATTAATATAGCTTCGTCGTATCGTTGATCTACGTAATCAACATAAAATGCGAGTATTAAAACAACCATTCCAACTCCCGCAATCGACATTATTAAGGTCGGAAGTTTTTTAAAGGAAATAAAATTGAACCATTTGGCTAATAATAACAGAACAGCGATACATAAAATGATGTATCCAATCATGAAAACGCCAAATGTTCCGGGGCTTACCTTCAGAATATCTACGAGTTTATCCCAAGGTAATTTAGGAAGCGTTGCCGATTGCCGACTAAACTGAGAGTTTACAAAATCTAAAGCAGTGTTCGCTTCTTGCTCGGCTGTATCAAAGGCTAGTGCGCGAGTGAAGTAGTATTTAGCCAATCCTAAAGAGTCTAACTGAACCGCAGCTATACCCATATTGAGATAAAGTGCTCCAGATTCTTCACCATCAGCAATGATAATGCGATACTGTTGCAAGGCATTTTTATAGTCACCATTCTCTAGTTTAGTATTTGCTTCATCAAACTCATATTGAGATGAATTTTGAGCAAATAGAAAAGTGGGTGCCAACCACATCAAAATTAAGAGTGCTAATCTCATAATAACTTCCCTAATTCTTTTACTAAACTGCGTGCTTTTTCAATATCTGTTTTGAGTCCTTCTGGAGATACATTGGGTGCAAAAGCAATGGTTTCGCACTTGTCAAATAACTGACGAAGTGACTTGGCAGGAACTTCAGAGTTCTTTGCAAAAGCCTCATCAATCAGGCGCTTACTTGAAAGTCCTGCTTCTGGAAGGTTTAATTTATCGGCAATAAATATTGATAATGCCTTCTGAATTAAGTGATAGCCTGTTTTAATATCATCCGCTTTTTCGGCTTCATCTAAAGTGGAGAGTGCTTGCGTTTTAGCCTTTTGTGAGCGTGCAAAGCCCGTATCAGTTTGAAGGCGATCGGTATATTTTTTAGCACCATAAGCTCCTCCAACTATTAATAGCGGGATAAAAAGGAGCCCCCAAACTAATGTATTCGAACTAAGAGGGTCGTTTTTGATAGGGTGCCAGCTAACCAAGCCTATAACAGGGCTTACATCAAGGCGCATATCTTCAAGCGAAGCCACCGTTGCATTGGGGTCATTTACAGCGTTTAAAGTCAATGCTGGCAGTGTGGTGTACTCAAATCGCTTAGCTTCAGGGTTATAACTAGCTATTCTTTTTTCGGGAATAGTGAATACGCCTTCACCTCTAGCAATTACAATATCAGTAAATGTTTTTGAGCCGGCTATAAGTCGATTTGACCGTGATAAGTTCGAAGTCTCTTGAGGGTTATACTCTTCTAGAGCTTCTGGAAACTCGTATTCAGGTTTATTAAGTAAAGGCACATTGCCTGAACCTGAAATTCGAGTAACAATTTCTACACTTTCGCCAACAAAAGCATTGGTTGGATTAATGCTTCTCTCAATATTGAAATCACCAACAGCGCCTATGAATTCAGCATTAGATGGTTCGGGTAATCGCTCTACATTTACGGTAACAGGTAGAGTTTTTAATTCTTTTGTTTCTTGCCCGATACCAAAGTTAAATGGATCTCTGATACCTCGATTATTTTGGCGAACTCGAACAGTTATTGTAAATGGACTGAGTGTAAGTTCACCAGCTTTGGTTGGGAAAAGGGCATACTGCAATAACCTTGCTCTTTTATAGCGAACCCCACCAATAATGGTTGAAGTAGAACGTGCTTGTGATGGGTTGTCTAATTCTTCTTTCCAAAAGCCTTCTGCTTTCCAACCTGGTATAGCATTGTAGGAGGAGACATCAACCCCATCTTTGAAATAAAGAATGATGTCTGCAATAACTTGTTGCCCCACAACAGGATTGGTGACTGATGGTTCAAGCCTTAAATAAATATCAGGTGATCGAGCTGCTTGGCCATTATCTATCGTTTTGGGGTCGAGAACCTTAAATGATATGGGTTTAGTTTGGTAGGTATTCCCATTAACCGACACACTAATTGCGGGGAAAGTATACTGCCCATTGCTTTGAGCAATAAAGGTGTACCCAAATGTTTGGGTTACTTGTGGCTGCCCACCTGTGTAGGTATAGTTACTAGCTGTTGACGTGCGATTTGGTAGATATCGCAATCCATTCACGGACGGCATTTGTGGCCGATCTAATGAATTGATAGCAGTTCCAGATATACTTAATTGAAACTGAACCGATTCCCCTTCAAATATATTGGTTTCGGAGAGTGTAGCTTCTACCGTAACATCTTGTGCCGATGCTAGATGAGTAATACTTAAAAATAGGAGGAATAAAAGGGCAGAACTTAGCGATTTACCAGTCTTTGTCATGCTTAGCACTGTCTTTAGATTTCTTTTTCTTGAAGTCTTTTAGGAGTTCTTTCTCTTTTTGAGCTAAAGCTTTTAAGATCTTTTCAGCGTCTTCTTTGCTTATTTCTTTAGATTCGAGCTCTTCAGCATCTTGAGGTTGAGGCTCTTGCTGCTTTTTCTCTTCATTTTGTTGCTCTTGCTCCTGAGGTTCTTGCTGGTCTTGTTCCTCGTTTTGCTGCTCCTGCTGTTCTTGGTCCTGATCTTGTTCTTCTTGCTGCTGCTCTTGTTGTTGCTGCTGTTGCTGCTGCTGTTTCTCTTTTTCTTCTTCTAGCTTTCGTTTGAGTTCGTTGAGTTTCGCATCATTGGGATAACGACTTAAACCCTCATCTACAGTTTCAAGAGCTTGCTGTATTTGTGAGTTGATGTAAGAATTAGCAGACTGATGAAAGTATGTATCCGCATTTTGTGCTTGTACAACTACTGTAGCAAAGAGTGAAAGTAGTATGGTTCCTAGTAGTTTCATTTATCAGTTATCAATTTGGTTAACTGTATTAATGCGCTCAATAAAATCATTGAAGTTCTGTACGGTTTCATCAACGGATAGAGCTTGTTGCATAAGATCATATGCTTGTTGGTATCGCTGTTCGGCTACAAGTTGTTCTGCGCGTTTTTTCATGGCTTTAGCATACTCAGAAGGCTCTTTTTGCTCTTGGTCTTGCTGCTGTTGTTGATCCTGTTGTTGTTCCTCTTCTTCCTCTTGTGCTTTTAGGGAAGCAAGTTCAAAATTATGACGTGCTTCAGCATCCATTGGGTTCAACTTTAAAGACTCTTTAAAGTGATGAACAGCTGGTTTCCATTTATCGGTTTCAGCAAGTATAGCTCCGATATTGTATTGAGCTAAAGCCTGATCTTCAGGAGTATCGGCTAATTCCTGATATTGTAAATAAGACTCGATGGCCTCTTCAACCTTTCCTTGTTTGGCCAAAGCATTGCCTAAATTGAAATATATTTTGGCATTGTCTGGCTCAAGTTCAATTGCTGATCTATATAGCTGTTCTGCAGTTTCGAACTCACCTTTGTTAAAGGCTTCGTTGCCTTTTCGAGCTTCTTCAGAGGTAAAGCCTAATGCAAAAATGAACAGGAGTATGTAAATCAGGTTTAATTTCATGGTTAAAGTTGTTCAGCTACAGTCATGGTTTCATCGTCCATTAGCATATTAGTAAATACATTGGATACGTCATCATTTTCTTCAAATTTTTCCATCATTTTGAAGTTCGATAGTGCTGTATCTGCATCTACTTTTGTTTCGGTCATGGCCTCACGTATTAATTCCGCCGACTCGATTTCATGTCCAGCTTCTTCAAGTGCACTTCGTACTGCAAATAAATCCTCTCGAGCGGTGTATACAACGAAGAAATCACCTTCTGATTGTACATCTTCTGCACCAGCATCTATAGCTTCGAGCATAAACTCTTCTTCGTCCTTATCTGCATTAGGTACTTGAATCATGCCCTTTTGTTCAAATAAAAATGATACAGACCCGCTGGTACCCATATTACCACCATGCTTACTAAAAATGTGTCGCACTTCGGCTACAGTTCGGGTGTTGTTATCGGTAGTTGCTTCTACAAAATAAGCGATTCCACCAGGGCCATATCCCTCAAAAGTTACTTCTTCATAGGTAGCAGCATCGTCACCTTCACCAGTACCACGCTTAATAGCGCGTTCAATATTGTCTTTGGGAAGGTTTGCCGATTTGGCATTTTCTATCGCAAGGGCAAGACGTGGATTACCCGTTGGATCACCACCGCCTTCACGGGCTGCAATGGTTAACTCTTTGATGATTTTAGTAAATACTTTAGAACGCTTAGCGTCTTCTTTAGCTTTCTTGTGGCGAATGTTCGCCCATTTCGAATGTCCCGCCATATGGTAACGTATTTTTCAAATGTTGGCTTAGTATAAACCTTGAATATACAGAATACACATAACGATTGTAATAATTTGCGAAACCAATCTGTTAAACCTTGTGTTAGCTATTCTCATCACATCTAAAGAATGGCTACCTTTAGCTAAGAAATAAAAAAATTCTAGGTATGAATATTGGAATCGTTTGTTATCCTACCTTTGGTGGTAGTGGAGTAGTTGCTACAGAACTAGCAAAAGTGCTGGCTGCAAAAGGGCATAAAATACATGTGCTTAGTTACGCTAAACCCGCACGTTTAGAAACTCTAGATTCTAATATCTTTTACCACGAGGTTGCCATTAATGCATACCCTCTGTTTGAATACCCACCATATGCATTAGCGCTCGCAACGCAGATGGTGAACTTAATTGAGTATGAACAACTAGATCTTCTGCATGTTCATTACGCACTACCTCATGCTACAAGCGCCTATTTAGCCAAGCAAATAATGGCAGACAAAGGCATTAATGTGCCCGTTGTTACAACTCTACATGGAACAGATATCACATTAGTAGGTAGCGACCCTAGTTATAAGCACGTGGTAGAGTTTTCCATCAATAAAAGTGATGGGGTTACGGCTGTTTCAGAATATTTAAAACAAGAGACATTTGATCGGTTTGATATTAGCAGTGATATCAAAGTGATTCCAAACTTCATCGACTTAGACCGTTTTCAAAAATCGAACAAGAGTCATTTTAAAAAAGCTATTTGCCCTGAAGACGAAAAAGTGATTGTTCACGTATCCAACTTCAGAAAAGTAAAACGTGTACCTGAAGTGGTTTCTATCTTTAATCGCGTACTGAAACAGGGTATCAAGGCGAAGCTATTACTTGTGGGTGATGGACCAGATCGACAGAAAGCAGAGCAACAATGTCGCGATTTGGGAATCTGTGAACACGTTCGTTTCCTAGGTAAGTTAGAGCAAGTGGAAGAAGTGCTATCGATTGCAGATTTATTTCTGATACCATCAGGGTCAGAAACATTTGGGCTAGCAGCACTAGAAGCGATGAGTTGTTCGGTGCCAGTAATTAGTTCAGATATTGGTGGCCTACCGGAAGTGAACATTCAAGGCGAAACCGGTTTCCTCTGTGCTTTAGATGATATCGACTGTATGGCGAAGCATGCTGTTGAAATTCTAAGCAATGAAAAACTCCATGCTACCATGTCGAAAAATGCACGGGCACAAGCCGAGCGGTTTAACCAAGACGTGGTTGTAAATGAGTATGAGCAGTATTACAAAGAGGTGAGCGAGCAGCTACAAGAAAAAACGGCGGTAAGTAAAGCTTAAAAAATTCCCCACTTTTTAAGCGCTGTTGCATCTCCTATGGCTACATACTTAAGCTTTTTAAGGCTTAATAGATTGTCGTTAATGATACTGTCATCAATCACATAAGCTATGGCAATCTTCAGATCTTTCATGCCATTATCGATTTTCTGGCCTTTAAATTTCGAGCAAATCACCATATAGGAGATTTCGAGATTTATACCACGGGCTTTATCTACCCAAAGCACAGGGCTTTCTAGCTTAGCTAAAAAGTAATCTGGCCGGTCTTTTCCTGGAAGTTGTTTTACTACTTCAGCCTGTATAGGCAACTGAAGCATTAACTCCTTAGGACCCTTCTCTACGTTGGATATTTCGATATTAAAAGATTTCATGGCGTGATAATAAGTAAACCCGGTTCAATAGACGCTTAAAATAACGTAATAATTGTGAATTTAGATCAATAGCAGCTGCTATTATAATAAAAAAAGCCCAATTCATAGAATTGGGCTTTAAATCAGTTTAAACTGAAGACTGATTAAAGTATTAAGCTAATACTTTAGATACCTCTTCAGCTGCTTCTTTAAGAAGTACAGCAGAAATTACATTTAGACCTGAGTTGTCAATAATTTCTTTTGCTTCAGCAGCATTAGTTCCTTGTAAACGCACAATGATAGGTACGTTCTGAACTTTTTCAGCAATTTCTGGATCTTTAACAGCTTCGATTACACCATTTGCAACACGGTCGCAACGTACAATTCCACCAAAGATGTTAATTAAGATCGCTTTTACGTTAGGGTCATCAAGGATGATACGGAAACCATTTTTTACCGTCTCAACGTTAGCTCCACCACCAACATCTAAGAAGTTAGCAGGCTCACCACCTGATAGCTTAATGATATCCATAGTTGCCATCGCAAGTCCTGCACCGTTTACCATACAACCAACGTTACCGTCTAGTTTGATATAGTTTAGGTCGTACTTAGAAGCTTCAAGTTCAAATGGATCTTCTTCAGCTTCATCTTTTAATTCAGCGATATCGGCGTGACGATATAGTGCGTTGCCGTCAAAAGTTACTTTCGCATCAAGAGCAAAGATTTCGTCATCTGGAGTCACAATCAATGGATTGATTTCAAACATGTCAGAATCAGTTTCTTCGTATGCTTTGTAAAGCGCCATGATGAACTTGATGCACTTTTTCAAAGCAGCGCCTTCAAGACCTAAAGAGAATGCAATACGGCGAGCTTGGTTCACTTGAAGCGTCATGCCCGGCTCAACCCATTCCTTAATAATTTTCTCAGGAGTTTCTTCAGCAACCTTCTCAATCTCAACTCCACCTTCAGTAGATGCCATGATTACGTTCTTGCTAACAGCACGGTCTAACAAGATGCCTAAGTAGAATTCCTGCTTGATGTCAACACCATCAGTTACATACAATCTCTGAACTAGCTGTCCTTCTTCGCCAGTCTGGATGGTTACAAGTACATCGCCAAGTAGTGATTCTGCAGCTTCGCGTACTTCTTCAATAGTTTTGCAAAGAATAACACCTTTAGCATTGTTCTTTTTGGTGCGACCCTTACCACGGCCCCCTGCATGAATCTGAGCTTTTACAACAAAAAGAGTAGCTCCTTCTTCTTTCATTTTCTTAGCCGCATCAACAGCTTCTTCAACAGAAGTAGCTGCGATACCCGCTGGTACTGCTACTCCATATTGTTTTAAAATTTCTTTGGCTTGATACTCGTGGATTTTCATGGATCGATGATCTTTTAAATGTTCGTAAAAAAGCGAATTTTTCGGGTTGCAATAATACTGAGATTACACGCTAAAGGAAAGGCAACAGCGCATACCAATACTTGTTTTCACAAAACAATGTGTTTTTAACGCATCTATTGATAGTTTGAGAAGCCTAGATATATTCAAAAGAGGCTTAGAATTCACATTTTTTAAATAAAACGGGGAGCCAATCAGGATTTAAATGGAAGAGTTGAAACAAGAACGGTTAGAAAGAGAGAAAGAATTTCACAATAATGTGTTTATATCTGGTGCGCGCGCAGTTACCGATAAATACTATAAGTCGGTAACAGAAAGCAAAGAGTTCTATCATAAAAAATATTGGAGAATGTTAGCAATAAGACGGTTCTTGAATACGGTTGTGGTCCCGGAAGTTTAGCATTCACTCTTGCGGAGCAAGGCGTAAAGGTATACGGAATTGACATCTCTGATGTAGCCATTAATCTTGGTATGAAAGAAGCCGATGAGCGAGGTCTTGCAATTAACTTTAGTGTGATGAATGCTGAAAGCCTAGACTTCGAAGACAATACACTTGATGTGATATGTGGAACAGGAATCTTGCATCATTTAGATTTAGAAAAAGCATATAGTGAATTAAAAAGAGTATTAAAGCCAGGCGCAAGAGCAATATTTTTTGAACCTTTAGGCCATAATATTTTTATAAACGTGTATAGAGATATGACACCTAGTATGCGCACTGAAGATGAACATCCATTATTGATGAAGGATATAGAGTGCGCTCATGCATTTTTTAAAAAAACCGAGGTTAATTATTTCAATTTAACTTCAACATTGAGTTCATTTATACCCACATTGGATAATGTTTTAACGAAAGTAGACAAGGTCATATTCACATGGATGCCCTTTCTGAGAAAATACTCATGGATTGTAGTCATAGAGTTTTCGGATCCTAAATGAAGTTTTCATCTAAAAGCGTATATTTGAACAATTTTGAAAAAAGGAAAGCTATTGAATAGAACGCAGATAATGACCGAGGAAGAATTAAATCGCACGTACCTGCGATTTGCTCACCAATTCCTCGAGGCGTACGAAGACCCCACTAGAGTTGCTATTATTGGAATGCAGACTCGTGGCGTACACATTGGCAAAAGAATTGTAGCTGAAATTAAAGCTCAGCTGGGTTACGATATCGATTTCGGGGTATTAGATGTTACCTTCTACCGAGATGATTTTAGAAGTAAGCTTAAAATGCCGGAGGTTCAAGTAACTGAGATTCCTTTCGATTTATACGATCGTGATGTGGTACTTGTAGATGACGTGCTGTACACAGGCCGAACAGTTCGCTCTGCCATGGATGCTTTAATGGCTTATGGGCGCCCAAGAAAAATTCAGTTTTGCTGTATGGTTGATCGAGGACATAGAGAACTCCCAATATCAGCTGACTACACAGGGCTATACGTTCCTACTCATGAACAAGAAGAAATTAGGGTTAAAGTGAAAGATTTAGATGGTGAAGACGCAGTGTATCTTGTAAATATGGAGGGTGAAAAAGAATGAGTATAGACTTAGAGTCATACGATTTTAAACAAAAACACTTGCTTGGTTTAGCAGATTACTCACCAGAAGATATTTTGTATGTACTGGAACAGGCGAAATACTTTCGTGAAATCTTAGATCGCCCCGTTCCCAAAGTTCCTACACTGCGCGATAAAACTATTGTGAATCTCTTTTACGAGAATAGTACTAGGACTCGACTATCATTTGAGCTTGCACAAAAAAGAATGGGGGCAGATGTAGTTAACTTTTCAGCAAGTAACTCATCCACCAAAAAAGGGGAATCTCTCAAAGACACCATTCAGAACATCAGCTCGATGAAAATTGATATGGTAGTAGTTCGGCATGAAAGCCCTGGAGTGCCTCACTTCTTAACACAATGTGTGGATGCAGCTATACTAAATGCTGGCGATGGTGCTCATGAGCATCCAACCCAAGCGTTATTGGATATGTTCACCATGCAACAGCTCCACCCTGATTTGAAAGGGAAGAAAGTAGCCATTATCGGTGATATTGCTCACAGCCGTGTTGTTCGTTCAAACATCATTGGCTTAACAAAGCTAGGAGCTGAAGTTGTAATTTGTGGGCCTAAAACACTGATGCCTGTATTTGTTACAGATCTTGGGGTAACGGTTTCTCATAATTTGGAAGAGACCCTAGCTTGGTGTGATGTGGCTATGGCATTAAGGATTCAACTTGAGCGCCAAGGAAGGTCCACCGAGTTATTCCCATCACTGCGAGAATATCACGATCGTTTTGGGATTAAAATGGAACACCTAGAAAAGTACCCTGACTTCCACATTATGCACCCTGGCCCGATTAACCGAGGGGTTGAAATGGAAAGTGAAGTTGCAGATAGCGACCGCGCTGTTATCCTGAATCAGGTAACAAACGGGGTAGCAGTAAGAATGGCTGTTTTATACTTACTTAGTGGTGGAAATAGAGTTTAGGAACTATTCCTAAAGCATTATGAAACCCCAAATCCTTTTTATTTCTCCAAGATTTCCATTCCCTACTCTCAAAGGGGATCAGCTGGTGATATACCACCGGCTAAAATCGTTGAGTAAAAAGTATGATATCACGCTCTTAACATTTTACAGGCACCCAAAGCAGCTCGATGATCTTGAGGAATTAGGCAAATATTGTCATTCAATTCATCCCATTAAGTTGAGCAATGGCTTAATCTTAAAAAACTTATTTAAGGCACTGTTTGGGAGAAAGCCCTATCAAGTTCAATTTTTCCAGTCTAAATCTTTTGCAGGTACATTATCTGCATTGATCAAAGAGCATTCATTTCAGTTGATACATTGCTTCACACTTCGTTTGTATCCATATACTCAGAAGCATGAACTTCCAGTGGTGCTCGAGTTGATCGATTCCATGGTTCTAAATCTCAAAAGTTTAGTTAAAATCGTTTCGCCACTTCGGAGCTTCGTATTTAAGCAAGAGCTGAATCGCATGATGAGTTATGAACCGATGATTGCTAAAGAATCAGAGGCAGTAATTGTTGTCTCAGAATTCGACAAAAAAGAAATTGGTGAAGCGAATATCAAAGTGATTCCAAATGGAGTGGACACTAAGAAGTTTTATACATTAAATAAGTCGCCTGAAACGAAAGCACCTACAATTATCTTTACGGGAAATATGAAATATGCTCCCAATGTGGAAGCAGTTAAATGGTTCGCCAATAAGTGTTTCCCGAGTATATTAAGTGAAATCCCTGAAGCAAAATTTAGAATTGTAGGAGTTAATCCAGCTCCTGAAGTGCTCGCTTTAGAAAAAATAGAGCATGTTGAAGTAGTTGGTTTTGTAGAGGATTTAGCCTTAGAAATCAATGAGGCGAAAGTAGCTGTTGCCCCAATGCAAAGCGGTTCTGGAATTCAGAATAAAATCTTAGAAGCCATGGCTTGTAAAACACCTGTGGTGACCACCAAGAAGGGGTGCGAAGGCTTAATGGCAAAGTCGGGTGAAGCCATAGTGGTAGCTAATAAGGCAAACGAATTTGCTAAAGATGTAATTAGTTTATTAACGGATACAAAGCTAAACGAAGAAATTGGCGAGGGTGGTCATCAATATGTGCAGGAGCATCATAGTTGGGATAACGGGGCAAAGGAAGTTGATAAATTATATCAAGAGTTAAGTAATAGAGCTTAGCAAGCAGATGAATTAATGTGCTAACACTGCATTCAGAATGATTTAAAAGTGAGCAATACTGATAACTATATAAAGAATGATGACCTAGCTAAAAACACAGGATTTAGCCTAGCTTCAAGAGTGCTACCTATTTTAGTAGCAATCATTTCTATTCCGGTTATCATAAAATATATCGGAGCGGAAGGCTTCGGAATTTTAACCATCTGCTGGTTAGTGATAGGATACTTTTCATTATTTGATTTGGGTCTTTCGCGCGCAATAGTAAATCAACTATCTATAGATTTAAGAGAAAATGACGGGGCTAATAATCCTAAGATCTTAGCTACATTATCGCTATTGCTCTTTCTGTTGGGAGTTTTACTAGGGATAATTCTTTGGTTCAGTTCACCCCACCTCGTGCATCTTTTACTTGAAGAAGCACCAGAGCTCTCTGGCGATACCTTATTTGCATTTAAGATCGTAGCAATAGGTTTACCTGTTACTTTGTTCTCAAGTGGATTGAGAGGAGGATTTGAAGCAGCTCAAGATTTTAAGCGCATAGCATTTGCTGACACCTTGAGCGGAGTAGGTATTTATGGTGGGATGGCTGTATTAGCATATTTCGGTCAACCTATTCCAATGTTAATCGGCTATCTAGTTTTCGTTCGATTCGGTATAGCACTCTATTTCTATGCCTATAGTAAAGTCCAATTTGTTGGTGCGGATATCTCCATAGTTGAAAGTATTCGATACATATCGAAAGCTATAAATTTTGGGAAGTGGATTGCCGTTTCAAATATTATAAATCCTTTAATGGGTCAGATTGACCGCTATTTTATTGGGGTGTTGATTTCGATGTCGGCCGTTGCCTATTACTCGGCTCCTTTAGATATGATGGTGAAAATAAACCTCATTCCCGCTTCTTTTACAGCGGTGCTTTTCCCAACCTTTTCCTACTTCAATAAAAGAAGCGAACAATCCGATTCTATTTTTAAAGGATCATCCGAGTTAATCTCATTACTAAGCCTTTCTATAGTACTAACAATCATTCTGTTTGGGGGGCAAATTCTATCTATATGGATTAACCCTGAGTTCGCTCAAGAAAGTATATTGCCCCTACAAATATTAGCAGTTGCCGCCTTTTTTACTAGCATTTCACAAATACCAAGTACCTATCTACAAAGTATAGGTCGGCCAGATATTACCGCGAAACTGCACCTACTTGAGTTCACTTTGTATTTACCACTGCTCATTGTTTTAACCATACAATTCGGAATTGTTGGAGCTGCAGGGAGTAGACTAATTCGAATTTTAGCCGATTATATCTTCCTGACTAAATACTCAAATCGATACCACGGAATAGAACAGAATTACTCTCAATTGATTGTAAGTGCAACAATGCTTGTGTTCATTTTTATGTTGAGTAACTTCGACATAGACGTGATTCTTAAATCGCTGATAGGAGGCTTTTCTATATTGGTGGTAAGTGTTTACGGAATCAAATATTGGATCGACCCTCGAATCATCCAATTCATTCGAGATAAACTGACTAAAGTAAAGTTATGAGACTCCATGTAATTTATAGGTTAGCTCCAGGTGATGGGAAAAAAGCCTATAGACCTCCATACTTTAGCAAAGAAAATTGCCTGAAATCATTTCAGGTTGCCTATACCCAGTTAGATGACTCTTTTAAAGGAGATCTAGTCTACCTATTAGATGGGGAATTACCAGATCATTTTGCCACAATGTTTAAAAAGAATGATCATAAAATAGTGCAGTTGGGAGGGAAAGGGAATAGTGAGTCTTTAAGCTATGCTCATAAATTAGCATTGGAGAATTCTTGGAGTGAAACAGATGTCATTTATTTTGCCGAAGATGACTATCTGTATATGCCCGAATCATTTACAGAGTTGGTAGCAGCATTTGGTGCATTCGAAAGCGATTATATCACCCTTTACGATCACCCCGATCGGTATACCAGAGTGGATGATGACCCTATACCAAATCGTTTAGATGGGTATAATGAAAATAGATTTTGGCGGTCGGTTGAAAGTACATGCCAAACATTTGGCGTTCGGAAGTCGGTACTTAAAAAAGATAAATGGATTCACAAACTAGCACGAGTAGGTAATTATCCTAAAGGCCGTGAGATGTTTAGAGCTATTCAAGGGATAGGAAAGTATTCCCTTAAATACCCCAAGCGAAGCTTAATTGGACCTGTACCCACATTGTGTACACACATGGAAATGCAGTTTCTTGCCTATGGGGTAGATTGGGCTAAGGTATCGGAAGAAACCGAATCGGCGTGGCTTGAATTGACTTAATTTGCTTTTAGCGATTTTGTAAGCTCTACCAGTTTCTCCATTTGATGCTCCCAACGATGGTGTTGTTCAATGAATGCACGGCCATTGGTTGCCAACTGAACTCTGGTATGCTCGTCATTCACAATTTTAGAGATCGCTTGTAAGATTTCCTCAGGAGTGTTGGCTAGTACATATTCCTTACCATCAGTGATACTAATGCCTTCGGCGCCATACTTAGTTGTTATAACTGGGAGCCCACTGGCTAAGCATTCTAATACTTTAATCTTCATGCCTGAACCAGAAATTAGCGGGATAACTGTAAGCAGACTTTGTTGTCTGAATTGTTCAATATCCTCTACAAAGCCATGATAACGTACCTGTTCAGTTGACATGTTATCTAATATGGAGGTATCTAATTCCCCACCAACGATGTCTAATTTTAAGTCTGGAAATTGTTGATGAATCAATGGGTATACCTGATCGAAAAACCATTTTAATCCATCTTGGTTCGGGGCCCAACTCCACGTCCCAGATAATAGAATGTTGAAATGTTTTTCAGGCATTTGAGACAATGGGGGTAAGCTAGCTCCGGCTTCAACTACCGTATAGGTGATGTTAGGATGTAATTGACGAAAATGCTCACCGTCTTTAGCTGAAATCACTGAAACTGCATCAGCTTTTGTAAGTGCTGACTGCTCAAAGTTTTTCATCAAACTCGCTTGCCAAGTATAAATAGCTTTTTTCAGCGGATTAGAAATCAACTTAGCATTCCGCTCAAGTAACAGGTGCTCCACATTTACCTGCCGAAGAATTAAAGGGGTGTTCTTGAATTTGGAACGAAGTAATTCTTCAAAATGAAAACACTGTAGTCCTTCGATCAAAATGGCATCAAATGATTGATCAGGGATAGTATTTAGTATCTCTTCCATAATAGGAATATTCATTCTATCAGAAATTGGAATAGGGAGCTGTTCCTTCAATGAATGAACTAGTGAACGAAATCCATACGGCTTAAAATGCCCTGGTGCAGAGTATACTTTGGTAAATTCACTGAGCATAGTCTCATCTTGTTGATGCATCTCAGACTCAAAACAGGCTATAGATACAGTATGACCTAGATCAGCTAATGTTTTGGCCGATTGGTACATATAAATAGCTCCGCCATCATTTGGAGGGGCAGGAAGCCGAGAACAAATCATCAAAAAATTAAGTGCATCACTCATATTCAAATAGATACCATTTTAATAAGGTTGAATACTGAGCACACTTTAGTTCTTCTTTTTTAAACTTCTTGATAAACCACCGCCATGCATAAGAGATGATGCCACTAACTCGGTTCAGAAATACGAATTCTGCGTAATACCTTTTTATGAATGTTAACTGCGAGCGATGTTTATGCAATTCCATTTCTAAAAAATAAGGACTGGTAGAAGTGCCTTGTTTGTGAATAATCGAACATTCTTTTAAAAAGTAAAATGGGATGCCTGATTTCCGGGCTTTTTCAGCTAAATCGTTTTCTTCCCAATACATAAAAAAGTCATCACTCATACCACCAAGTTGTTGATAGATCGCTTTTCTGCAAAAAATGGCCGAACCGTTTAACACATCTACTTTTTGAGATGCATCGGGTGAATAAGGGATGAATTTTGGTGGACTAAAAAACCGATCGAAAAATGGAATTACCCAGCTTAAAAAGAAGCCAAGACTAAAGTGAGATTTTACAGTTGGCGATACATTCGAATCTTCATCAAGTGTTAAGGGCCCAACAACGCTATTGGGGTGTGTTTCAGTAAAAGCATGAAGTTTCCGGAGTGCATCTTCATTAAATCTAGTATCAGGATTCAATAAAAACACATGTGATCCTTTAGCAAACTCAACACCGTCATTACAAGCTTTAGCGAATCCAACATTATCGCTTTGTTGAACGCATTTACTATCAGAATGAATATCTAACAGTTGTGCTTCAAAAGAAGGGTCCAGAGGCGAATTAGAAACTACTATATACTCGAAGTTGGTATCTGTAGTATGAACCACAATAGACTGTAGTGAAGCTAAAATTTCAGCTTCAGAAAAATAATTGACCGTTATGATACTGATTAAATCTTTCAAGAGGGCTTCTGAGTATTCTTGAATGTAATAGAATATGCAGCAGCAATTGTGGTAATCAACACCCCATCAAAAGAAAGCGTTTGAGGACTGGTGATATTTACTAAAACCATTCCGCATAGGGCAGCAATGAAGGTGATTGGAATAATTGCGTTAGTAGTCTGAATCGCTTTAGCTTTTAATCCTTGTACATAATTACGAATTGTAAGAGCCCAAGTGGAAATGAAAAATAGGAGACCTAATAATCCAAGTTTATACCACACGGCTAAATACCCATTGTGAACATAGCTGTAGGAAGTAGTAAAACCTTCCATCAAAAAACGCCGGGGATAAGTGACTCCAAAGCCATAGCCCACTATCGGATTTGCACTTATGAGCTCCCAAACTTTCTTGGTTTCTAATACCCTCTCTCGTAGTGAAATATCTAATTGGGTGGACGTGATGGAGCTGAAGCGTTCAATAAGTGAATTGACGACAATCTCTAACAAATCGCTAAAAAAGAGATTCAGAAGTAAAACTCCAGTAATTAGTGAGGTGCCGCCAATAAGTAAAATCTGACGCTTTTGTGATTTATTCACTAAAAGGAAAATGATGCCCAAACCAAAGAGTGTGGCAATCCAATAGCCTCGGCTTTGAGTTAAAATTAAACCCATCAAAGAAATACAAAAGGCTAAAAAGGAAAGAGCCTTCATCGAAAGTTTTGAGTAAGAAATTGTTGAGGTGAAAAATAGTAACACACCAATCATGATGATGAGCTCATTCAACGCAACACGGGCATTTTCGGCCTGCCAAGGCATAAAAGCCTGAATGATTATTTGGCGATAATCAATGAAATTTCGAATCAATACAAACCCGATGGTAAGAAGCAGTAAGCCAGCCATTAACTTTTGAAAAGAGGCTTTGTTCAATAATTCTCTAAGGGGGAAATAAATAAGAACTCCTGAATAAAAAGTAATTTCACCAACGGCTGTATAGGTGTTAGCTCCATTTATCATTCCTAATATGATTGCAAAAGGTAAAAGCAAATGGAGCACTAAAAAGAGAGTGTCTTGGAAGGTATGAAGTGGAAGATTTCCAGTAATGAATTTAAAAGCTACGAATGCCGCTAAAAGGCTACTTAATACGAGAAATGGAATTTCAATAGGCTCGATTCCGGCGCTATTTTCTAGGAATAGTATGCAGCTAAGTAAATAGGCAAGCACGAACATCTGTTTCTTGGAAGCAGAAAGCCCAAAAACCATTATGGCTGTTGAAATAGCTAGGATTATTAGCCAACTAATCACTCCAAAATAAATCAGGCTCACCCCTAGTAAGCCACTGATTAAAATAGCAGCAGTTACGAGGTTTGATCGTTGAATATGTGGTTGGATAGCAAGCATCTACTTAAAGATGGTGTCGAAATAGGCCTCATTTTTTGTGTAGGTATATCGAGTGATGTAATACAGGCATAGTAGTATAAATGCAGAGATAGCACCCAAAACGACGATGATAGATCGACGTGGTTCGGCTTTTCTCTTGGGCACCTGTGGGGCATCAATAACCGTTACAATGGGCAATGCTTTTGCTTCTTCCATCTTGGCCTGTTCGTAAAGAGGTAACAGGAATTTCTGAATCTCAGCCTGAATTTCGATTTCAAACATAAGTCGGTAATAGTCGGATCCCACCGATGCAATATTGTCAAAGTTCAGCAATAAATTCCTTGGGTCCGTATCTCGATATAATTCATCTAGCTTCTCAGATAAGATATTATACTCAGCTAGTTTACTCTGATATACTTCACTTTCTTTATTAACAGAAGTAGAAAGTAATTTAAGTTCTAGTTCTTTTTGAATCTGCTGGGTGGTTACACTTCCAATAATGGTAAAGTATTCCTGAACTTGTTCAGGTAGCTCAAATACGCCGTACTCCTTTTGGAATGCAATGAATTCGCTTTGAAGGCTATCATTTTTTATTTCAAAGGTGGCATATCGTTGCTCCAAAAACTCACGATATTGACGGGCATCAGATGCTACAATACTTGTATTTAAATCGTTTAAGATCTCCACATAATAGTCCGCCATCTGTTTGGCACGCGTAGGGTCCTCGTCTAAAACTGCGATTACAAAGTTACCTTCTTCTCGATTTTCAAACGTGCTATGTTCTTTTAGTTCCTCAATCGCGTCAGAGATAGGGTCATCCGATTCATCGACCTCATACACGGTAGTTAAGTCGAATTTCCGAACTACTCGTTCAAGGGTACTGTAGCTGTTTAAAAGTACGAGGTATCGATCCGATTCATCATTTCCTTGACCGAGTACGTTACTCGCAATACTAGAAAGCCCTCCTGATTCTGAAAATAAATCTAACCCTAAAGACGGTCTCTGAGAAGGCAGTAAGTTGGCACTCGACTTATACTTATTTGGAAGGAGCAATGAAATTCCCGCAATAATTACAGCAATTACAAAAGTGGTAATTAAAAGGCTTTTCAGGTTTTTAAACAACAGCCTAAGAATCTCAGAAACAGTGGGGGCAGAATATGTACTCATTATCTTTTTATGACATCAAGGGCTATCAGCGTAGTGATAATACCCGTTACTGTTGTAATACCTGTCATGATCAATTGAGTTCTTTGGTTTCTCAATTGAGCTTTCTGGATTTCGTAAGTCCTTTTCGCATTTAAATCTTCAACAGGAACTCGATCTACAAAAATTCTATCGCCAGATGAAAGGGTGGTTTCTTCAGGTTTATACCAAGTTGCTGTACCAGCCTTTATTATAAACACACGTTCTTTATCAGCGGAAAGAGCAAAACCACCTGCCCGTTGGATGTAATCAAATATGCTGCTGTTTGAGTTGATAAAGGGGAAGTAACCAGGATTGTTAACCTGCCCAAATACAAAAACGGTTTGTTCATCACGTGGGATGTATAAGCGATCTCCATCAAACAATTTAAACAGAGCTAGTTCATCACGATTGGTTAAGTCGATGGAAACCCTATTGCGACTTAGCTTAGTTTCTAAGTCAAGATAGTCTAACCCTTGAGCTACTTGATTAGAAGTTCGCTTCATTAATTCGGCGTTAAACTTATTAGGAATCTCATTATCCAAGCCTGTCCCTCGATATAGATATGCCGCATTTGGGAGTGCTTGTTGAGTTATGCCACCACTTAAATCCAGTAATTCAAGCACGGTGGTTTCGCCATTATTGATGGGGTATTGCCCAGGTACTTCCACTTCACCTTCGATGGTAGCAGCAGCGGTGAGTTGGGCATTTTTTGATTCTGGAACGATGATACGATCATTCGCTTGTAGTTGAAATGAATCCCAATTCTCGAAAGGGACTACGATTTTTTCGAATCCTGAATTAGAAGCTCTGAATACAAACAGTTCATTGGATGAAGCTCTCTCAGTTAACCCACCACTTATTTCAAGTAAAATGCTTGGGGTATCACCAGATTTAAATTCAATGTCATAATTCGTTGAAACGGCACCTGAGATACTAATTTTAGGTGTGTTTCGATCAATCTGCTTCAGATGTATTTGATCACCATTTCTTAGAATGGGGTTGTTATCTAGATTGCCCCCTAAGAAATAATGGACAAGGTCGGCGCTAGTTTGTGAGCCATCTGCATGCTCAATAGTAATGTTTCGGTAACTATATTCTCTTTTTCCCAATAGCTGGCTGGTATAAGTTGGGAAGTAAATAGAGGATGCGGAACGTGCAGTTTGAACTTCTATTACCGACTGCAAAATTGCCAAGTCTAATCTAGACTGAGCAGGTAATACATACTTGCCAGGAAATGGGATGCTTCCAGTTATGAATACATTTATTGCTTTAGGAACTTCTAGAGAAATATTAACCGTGGGATTTTTATAAACGGTTGAGGCTGTTTGCTTTAAAATTTCTTCGGCTTCAGCTATAGTTTTGCCATCGAATTTAACGGCGCCAATTGCAGGTATGATAATCTCACCCGAGCTATTAATAAGTAAGCTTCGAAGTACAATATTCTGCGTAGCTTTTATTTCAACAGTAAGTAAATCATTAGCCCCTAGTTGGTAGGTAGCTTCATCTATACTGCCTTCATATGGCAAGCCTTCAATGGCTAACTGTAAGCCTGAGGCATCTTGAAAATAAAAGCCTCCTAGATCGGAGGAATAAGAAAGGTTAAACCCTCTATTCGAAGATGAGTTATCCTTTTGTTGAGCGCTAACATTCAGCCCAATTACACTAAACAATACAATGAAAAATGCTCTCTTCAATTTATCCATACATGGAGTTTAAGTGATTACCGTGTCTTATACCTCGCCATGACAATCCCTGTGATTACAAAAAGTGACCCAATATATTGAAATGGAGTGAGTTGTTCATCCAAAATAAGAACCCCGAACAGTAAACCAAGTACAGGCACTAAGTTTTGATAAGCGGCCGTTCTTACAGCCCCGATTTTTGAGATGCCATTATTCCAAATTAAGTAGGCTAAACCTACAGAGAATAAGCCCGAGTACACAATTCCACCATATGCCGGAACGGATACTGCCGACCAATCCATTTTAAATAAGAATGGGGTTCCAATAGTAAATAAACAGATAAAGCCGATTAACGACATGAATCCTGAAAATTGAGTGGAATTGTAGTGCTTTAAATACTTCTTACTTAGAATAGTATAGATGGCCCATACAACAGCAGATAAAATGGTAATGATGTCGCCAATGAAAGTATCTGACTCAAAGGAAATAGGATTTTTACCTCCAGTGATTATAAAGGCCACGCCGCCAAAGGCAAATAATATCCCCACAGTTTTGAGCACCGTGAGCTTCTCATCGGTAAAGAAATGAGAAAAAATAGCTACCCAAATTGGGATAGTACCTAACATTACAGCCGCATTAGCGGCTAAAGTTAAGTTGATACCAATAATGAATAACACCTGGTACACAAGATTACCTATGAGCCCAATTCCTACCATTGGCCAAAAGTGTACTTTACTAACTTTTATAGAAACACCCTTTTTATAAGCAGCTGCACAAAGCAACCCGCTAGCAAAAATGAATCGAATGGCGTTAAAGCTATAGGGGTCTATTTCTGAAAGCGAGACTTTAACAACGCTAAAATTAAGTGCCCATATAATAGCAACTACAACAAGGGTAATATCGGTGAAGTATTTTCTTATCAATCTGTAGAATTATTTAGGCAGAAAATACAATTATTGAACTCCCGAATTCTCTCTAGATAATATTTTTTTCTTAACAATAAATAATAGGAACTCTTTTGGAATAACCTTAGTTTTGTGACCTAAATTCAAAAAATGACTTAGAGTCAATTATGGGCGTAACAGAACGGAAAGAAAGAGAAAAAGAATTAAAGCGAGCCTCCATGCTTGAGGCCGCAGAGGCATTGATCCTAGAAAAAGGCCTTGATAGCCTCAATATGGATGAAGTAGCCGACAAAGCTGAAGTGAGTAAAGGTTCTCTTTACCAATACTTCAATAATAAAAACGATCTAGTGCTCGGGGTTTGTAATAAAGCTACCTCACTACTAAGTGAAGAAATTCAAAAAGTATTAACTCAAGATCTGCCCGGGCTAGAATTAGTGCGTGCTATTGGGGTTACTTTTATGAGCTTTGTAACCGATCATCCTGAATACTTTAGGGCTATGAGGTTCCATGACGACCTCAAGGAATCGAATATTAGTGACGAAAGTCAATTTATGGACTCTTGCAATGACAACATGAAGGCTGGATTTACTTGTATGGTTCGTGCCATCCAAATAGGGATGCAGGATGGAAGTATCAATCCAAGCTACGACGCTAAAGAATTGGCCATTATACTTTGGGCCACATCTTATGGAATGGTAAAGCTAGCGTATCAGCATTATAATGTTGACAATTTTACGAAGCTGGAAGTACTGGAAGTTGACCCTAGAAACGTGTTTGAGGGATATATGAAAGTAATTGGTTGTGGAATAGCAACCGAGACAGAACAATCAAAGTATGACTCAAAGTCATTTTTTGAAACAAATGAGGGTGGTTGATCGTAATTCGCCACGTTTTTCAACAGCAATATATAAATGAAGATTCAACCAGAAATGGGTAACAAATTTAGCTTATTAGCGATCCTATTTGTTTTGATGCTGAGTACCGCTCAAGCACAAACAGGTAATCAAGAAAGAACGCTAACATTAGAGCAAGCCATTGAGTTGGCTTTGGCCAATAATCCACAAGTAAATAGGGCGATACTAGCCGTTGAAGATGCAGATCAACTTGTGAAAATTGCGAATGGAGAAGTTTATCCGGATATCGTTTCCTCGATAAACTACACGCGTAACATTGAAATACCCGTGCAGTTTGTGCCCGGTGAGTTTTTCGGTGGAGCTCCAGGTACACTGGTGCCAATATCTTTTGGTACTGATAATAACTGGCAAGGTGGTTTTACAGTATCTCAAAACATTTTTAAAGGCGAGGCACTTGTAGCACTTAAAAGTTCGGCTGTTTTTAAAGAGGTTCAAAAAGAGAATCTTAGAGCAACCAGCCAGCAAATAATTACTCAAACCCGAATCGCTTATTATGGAGTGCTTGCAGCAAAAGAACAGCTTCGCTTACAGAATGCTCAAATCAGACGGTTAGAAACTAGTTTGAGAGAAACCGAAGCTCGTGCTAAAGCGGGAATCGTGGATGACTACAGCGTGCTTAGAATTCAAGTTCAACTGAATAACCAAAAGCCTCAACAAATTGAAGCAGAATATGCAGTTGCGGAAGCATACAGAAATCTAAATATCGCTATCGGGTTGCCAATTAACTTCCCGGTTGAGGTTCAAGGCAGTTTAAGTGCCTATGATATATTATCTGATTCAGCCACTGATCCATCGAATGCTCATCTTAAAAAAGTGGATCGAATGAATGAGTACAACTACAGTAGCTCAGTAATAGATTCAGCGGGTTTAACGGAACTACGTGGTGATATCAGAATCATCGATGCAAACTTGAACCTGAAAGAGAAAGAAATTCTAGCTGTTAAAAGTAGATTCCTACCTACCATCACGGCAAGCTACAACTTACAGTGGTCGGCAGCAGAACCTGAAGAGCCTACCTTCTTCGAGAATGCTAGTCGTTTTCAAACTTTAGGAGTGAATGTGAGCCTTCCACTATTCCAAGGTTTCAAAAGAGTAGCGAACCTAGATCGTGCCAAAATTCAATACAAAGATATTGAAGAGCAAAAAAGAATGGCCATAATGAATGCTCAAAACGAAGTGGCTAGTGCCGGTGAAGAACTAAACAAAATTTATGAAACCGCTTCAGCACGAAAACAAGCACTAGAGCAAGCTCAGGAAGGCTATACACGTGCTAAGAAAAGATTAGAAAATGGGCTCGGCTCTCAACTAGAACTAACGGAAGCGGAAGTTCAGGTAAGGGAAGCAGAAGTAAACTATGCATTAATGGTCTTCAATTACTTATCTGCAAAAGCGAATTACGACCTATCCATAGGTAAAGTGCCATTCATTGATACTACCGACTAATACAAGAATATTTACAATTACATTAAAAACGATATGAGAACTCTAAAATTAAATCACATTCTGCTCTTATCTGTAGCCACTTTATTTGCGGCTTGCTCAGGGGATACATCACAAACGGATGCTCCAGAAGAAGTAGTAAAAACAGTTAACGTAAGTACGATCCCTATTGAGCCAACTGATTTCGCAAGCTACCTGCGTGTTGTAGGTACCGTTGAGACTTCAAACGATATCATGATTTCAGCTGAGGTTACAGGTAAACTGCTTTCATATTCGGTAAACGAAGGCGATAAAGTTCGAAAAGGCCAAGTAATTGCCCGTATTGATGATGCAAAATTGAAGCAAGAAAAGGCAAGGCTAGAAGCGGTAACTGCACAATCATTAGATAATTACGAACGCCTAAAACAAGTATACGAGCAAGAAGGTATTGGCTCAGAAATGGAATACTTGAATGCGAAGTACGCATATGAGCAAAACAATTCAGCACTACAATCATTAAAGGTTGATTTAGCGAATACTGAAATCAAAGCCCCATTCAACGGTTCTGTTGAGACCATTATGATTGAAGAAGGTGAAATTGCGAGTCCAGGAATGCCCGTGGTGCGCTTAATTGGTTCAGATAATTATATCATTTCAGCAGGTGTGCCTGCTCGTTATGCAAGCGCTGTTTCATTAGGTGATAAAGTGGAAGTCTGGTTCGATTCAATGATGGATGAACGACTAGAAGGTACCATCACTTATGTTGGAAATAGTATCAATGCTAGCAATAGAACATTTCGTATTGAGGTAAAATTACCAGGCAATAGAAATGACCTAAAAGTAGATATGATTGGCAATATGGTGCTTAAAACATTATCGCTTGATAACGTGATTGTTGTAAGCGAAGAGTTTGTGTATTCAAAAGACGACGGATACACCATGTATGTAATTGCAGAAAATGAAGAAGGGAAAACGATTGCGGAAGAACGCATCGTAGACCTTGGCCCATCATACAAAACAAATGTTGTTGTTGAAGGAGGCCTTCAGGCTGGCGAAAAACTAATTACTATCGGTTCTGCTTTCCTAAACGATGGTATGAGAGTGAGTGTAATCAACAAAGAAAATAACGCTGTAGCAGCGCAATAATCATTTTATTCGGAAATCAATATGAGTACCGATTTTAATACATCAAATGGGGCACACTCGCCCAATGAAAAATCTGCTGAAGGAAATAGAAAAGAATTCTGGCTTTCTTCGTTCTCCATCAATAACAGGATTAGTGTTCTAGTACTAATTACGCTAATTGCCGTACTGGGTGTAGTTTCATACCTCACGATTCCAAAAGAGTCGTTCCCAAGTATAACCGTTCCAAACGTATTCGTAGTTACCATATACCCTGGGGTTTCACCTGAGGATATGGAAAACTTAGTCACACGAAAATTGGAAGATGAGTTATCGGATATCTCGGATGTGAAAACGATGACATCTACCTCTTCGGAAGGCTATTCAAATATAAACCTAGAATTTGATACCAACGTCGACATTGAAGATGCACTTCAGAAAGTGCGTGAGAAAGTGGATCTGGCGAAGCCTGAACTCCCTGAAGATGCGGAAGACCCGGTAGTTCAAGAAATCAATTTCTCTGAATTCCCAATTATGCAGGTGAATATTTCAGGGAATTACGATCTCGACATCTTGAAGGATATAGCCGAAGATTTACAGGACAAAATAGAAGCCGTACCTTCAGTGCTTGGTGTAGACCTAACGGGTGGATTAGAGCGTGAAGTTCATATCGATGTTGATCTACCAAAATTGAAATACTACAACATCAGCTTTGGCGACATTATCCAAGCTATTGCGAGTGAAAATGTGACCATTCCAGGGGGTGATATCTCTGTTGGTACAAAGAAATTCTTACTACGTGTTCCTGGACAGTTTGAAGAAACAGCACCACTAGAAGATGTAGTTATAAAGGGCGATGATAGAAATCCAATCTACATTCGTGATGTAGCTGAAGTAACCTTCGGCTATAAAGAACGAGAAACCTATTCAACCTTAGATGGTTCACCTGTAATCACACTTGGGGTGAAAAAGCGTTCAGGTGAGAATATTCTGGAAACAGCTGAGCAAGTAAAAGTAATTCTAGAAGAAGAACTTCCTAAGTTGCCACCAACTACGAACTACAAGATTACGAACGACCAGAGTAAAGACGTAGTAAGTATGGTGTCGAACCTTGAAAACAATATCATTTCGGGTTTGATACTGGTAGTAGGTGTTCTACTGTTCTTTTTAGGGGTACGTAACTCTTCTTTTGTTGGGGTTTCCATCCCAATGTCTATGTTCCTTTCATTCATCATTTTAGGGGCATTAGGCATCACCATGAACATGGTTGTGCTGTTCTCCCTTATCCTTTCATTGGGGATGTTGGTGGATAACGCCATTGTAGTTGTAGAAAATATCTATCGATACCTAGAGGAAGGTTATGATAATTTTGAAGCAGCTAAGAAAGGAACCGGTGAAGTAGCAGTGCCGATTATAGCAGGTACGTTAACAACGGTAGCTGCATTTGCTCCGATGGTATTCTGGCCAGGTATTACGGGTGAGTTCATGAGTTACCTGCCTAAAACGCTTATTGTAACACTTACCAGTTCCTTGATTGTAGGGCTTATCATTAACCCAGTTATCTGTGCATTATTTATGCGTGTTGATACTGAATCGGGTAAAGCTGTTATGACTGAAAAGGGAAAAAGAATCATGGCAGGTGTGCTTGGTTTCTTCGCAATTCTATTCATCATCTCTAGCCCAATAACTTGGATTACGTTAATTATTCTTGCAACGCTATTCTGGTTACTCAACAAATTTGTGCTGGTACCTATTGGTGATTGGTGGCAAAGAGATGGCTTAAATAAAGTAATTGACAAATATGAAGGCGGCCTTGTTTGGGCGTTAAGGCATAAACTGGCGGTATTATTAATCGCTGCAGGTACTTTCGTATTAAGTGTATTCGTATTTATAGCTTTTAATCCTGGAACGGAATTCTTTCCTGAAAATATCCCACCTAGAGATGTGTACGTTCAAATCGAAGCTCCAGTGGGCTCAGATGTGGAATTCACCAAATCTCTAATTGATGATGCTAGAGCTCAAATTCCAGAGATTTTACCTCATTTTGAAGATGTGAACTCTGTACTTGCAACTTCAGGAGCAAGTATCACAAGTGATCCAGCTTCAAGTGGCGGAAGTAATTCCACACATATGGGTACCGTAGCCTTGAACTTCAAAGATTTCCAAGAGCGAAATGGCGGTGTATTCGAAGCGATGGAGCTGATGAGGAATCAACTGAGCAATACCATTGTAGGTGCCAAGGTAACCGTTGAAAAACCAGCCGACGGCCCTCCAACAGGGAAGCCTATCAACCTGGAAATATCAGGTCCAAATATGGATCAGTTGTCAAGAATTTCAGAAGATATACTTCAGATCTTAGAAGCAGATTCTATTTATGTAAAAATGGATGGTTTAGAGTCTGATTTACCTGAAGCTCGACCAGAAGTTAGAGTGGAAGTGGATCGTGAAAAAGCGGCACTATATAAACTTTCTACCAATGCAATTGGAATGACTATACGTCAAGCGATTAACGGGGTAGAAGCTTCAAAATTCAGAGACGGTAAAAACGAATACGACATCATGGTTCGCTTGAGTGATGAGTATAGAGATGATCTAAGTACACTCGCTGATCTAACCATATTTCACGAAGGCAATCAGATACCATTATCAGAAGTTGCAACATGGAGTGTTAGCGATGGTCTTGGAGGTATTCGCCATAAAGAATCAGAACGTGTAATCACGATCAGTGCCGATGTTCGTGCCGCGTATCAAGCTAATGCAGTACTTGAAGAAACCAAAGTTGTACTAGCTGAATACCTAGATCAAATGCCGGATGAGTACACGCACAGTTGGACTGGGCAGCAGCAAGAACAAGATGAGTCGTTCGAGTTTTTAGGAAATGCCTTCTTAATTGCGGTATTCTTAATCTCATTCATTCTTGTATCTCAATTTAATTCGATAGCTAAACCAATAATCATCTTAAGCTCAGTAATTATGAGTATTGCAGGTGTATTATATGGATTGGTGTTCTTCCAGATGGCCTTCGGATTAATGGCATTCCTCGGGGTCATATCCTTAGCGGGGGTTGTGGTAAACAACGCTATCGTTCTTATCGATTATGTTGACATCCTGCGCGAACGTGACGGAATGGAATTACGTGAAGCTCTTATCCAAGCAGGTAAGGTTCGTTTCCGCCCTGTGATTCTTACAGCGGTTACAACCACACTTGGTTTAGTGCCATTAGCAATTGGGTTTAATTTCGATTTCATCGTGCTAGTTAGTGAGCCTCTTGAGTTCTTCTCGAACATCGGTTCGTATGTGTATATGGGGGGTGAACAAGCCGCGTGGTGGGGCCCAATGGCCATCTCAGTAATTGTAGGACTTCTGTTCTCTACTGCACTTACCCTGATTCTAGTACCGGTACTATATAGTGTTATTGAGCGTGGACGTAGAAGCCTCAACAAAACTATTTTTGGCAAAGAAGAGCCAGGTATTATTAAAGACCAAAGTTCTTTAAATGGAAACGGTACTTCACACAAAGAATTAGAACCAGCCCATTAAGTAAGTAATTACTAGAAATTAAAAAGGCGTCTTCGGGCGCCTTTTTTGTTAGTCAGAAAGAATAAATGATGCATTAAAAAGGATAAATCTCTTATCTTGAAAAGGTTCTTTTAAATATTAAGTATTGATATTGTGATACAACGAATTCAAACTGTTTTTTTAGCCCTAGCTGTAATTCTAAACTTTGCAGCTTTTTTTACACCCATATATGAGAAGGCGATGCAAGATCCACAAATGTGGATTGGTTATGGTTTAGCCATCAGCTTATTAATCTCTATTATGGTAACACTGTTTTCTATTTTTAGATATTCAAATAGACTCGATCAAATGAGTTGGGTTAAAAGAGCTATGTTTCCACAAGTAGTAGCATTTGGCTTTGCAGTAGGAGTTCTTTTCTCACTTGGGGGTATAGGAACATACCTTTGGGATGAAGCCCTTGGGACAGGGTTTATAGTGGTTGCCTTCATTTTTCAATTCTTTGGTCTGCGTTTTATCAAAAAAGATGAAGACAAAGTAAGATCTATGGATCGTATTAGATGACCACAGTACCTTTACAGGCAGATTTCTCCAAATGGAGAGTATATGGTGGGTTAATATTGGGTATGGCTACTTTCAGCTTTGCCCCCATTATTGTTCGCTTCGCTGCCGATTACTCTCCCATCGTTCTTACAACACTAAGAACGGTAATTGCCTGTATTATTCTTGTGCCATTTTATTTTTCTCAGAAGAAAAAAGACCTAGTATTAGGCACTATTGTTACAAAAAGAGAACATCTGCTTGTTGCGGTTGCAGGTATTTCGTTAGGACTTCATTTTACACTCTGGGTATCCTCAGTATACTACACATCTATAGCCTCAGCATCTGTGCTAGTAACTATTCACCCCATTATCCTGATTGTGGCGGAACGCACGTTGATGAAAATAAAATTCAGACCCATGGTATGGCTAGGGGTTTGTATCGCGTTCTTGGGTACACTAATGTTAGGCTATTTTGATATCGGATCAGAAGAATCATTTCCCAATCCGGCTTTGGGAAATACTTTAGCCTTTAGTGCAGCAGTAATTTTTGCGATCTACTTTTTGATAGGTAGAAAAGTACGCCAAAACCGATCTTGGTTGGGGTACACCTTTCCTGTTTATAGTTATGCCGCACTTACTTGTGTAGTAATTTTATTATTGACTCAAGACTTGGGCTCATTAAGTATAGATTCAAAACTATTGATGCTTGGACTGGCCCTTGCTGTAGGGCCTCAAATTATGGGGCATGGTTCATTGAATTACTCAGTGAAATACATTTCACCCACTATACTATCCACTCTGATATTATCTGAGCCCATATTTTCATCCATATTAGGGTATTTCATCTTTTCAGAATTACCATTACCAACATCCATCACTGCGATGTGTATCATTCTTGTTGGAATCGGGCTTACTTGGACACGAAAGCGAAAAAAGCCTTAATTAAGATTTGGAACCATATTAAGGTTTTCGAATGAAATAGCTTAGATCTCTGTTTTTTATGGAGATTAACAAATTTACAACTGTTAGATTGGGATAATCAACGAACTTTCTTGGTTTAATAAGCGTATTTTGTGAGTATCCAAGTGCATGGGCAAAAGCGTATGTACTGCCAAGTAATCAGTTACTTATGGAAATATGGAAAAAATCAGATAAGAGATGGTTTATCTTGTTGATGATTACAATATCATTAACAGGATGCTTCAAAAACTCAGGAGAGACAGATTCAGACGCTAAAGCCGAAACTGAGACACTTCTTGCTACAGTTACAGAACCAGTTTATAGAGACCTCGCTGAAATCAAGCGAAGTGGTGTCCTTCGGGTAATCACAAGCTATAGCTCTAGTACCTACTTTTTGCATAGAGGTATTCAGGCAGGTTTTGAATACGAGTTAATTCGAAAGTTTGCCAAAGAAAACGACTTAGCTTTGGAAGTGGTAATCATCGCTGAAAACGAAAACCCATATGATCTCCTCAACACTGGAGAGGGCGATTTAATTGCCGCTAGCTACACCGTTACCGAGGAAAGAAAAAAAGTAATCGATTTTACCAGACCCTATAATTTAGTAGATCAGATTATTGTGGTATCGGATGAATTAGGTATTGAACCTGAAAGCATTTCTGAATTAGCTGGAATTTCGATCTCCGTCCGCCGAAATAGCTCCTATTATGTGAAGTTGAAAGAGCTTCAAGAAGAAGGCTTCAATATAGAAATAGATTTAGTGAGTGATGACATGGACACAGAAGCCGTCTTATACCAAGTGGCGAGTGGAAACATTGCTGCAACAGTAGCCGATGACAACTTCTTTGAAGCTAGCAATAAGTATATGAAAGGCCTTGTTCGAGGTCCAATTATCGCAGAAAATGATACCATAGCTTGGGCCATTCGTCAAAATGCTCCAGATTTGCAAAATGAACTCAATAAGTATTTATATAAGCATTTCAGGTTTAATGAGGACGGAATCCCAAAGCGATCTGCTTTTTTAAATGTATTACGAAAAAAATATTACCAAGGAAGTAGACCTGTAGAAGAGTATTTCCAACCAGAAATTGAAGACCAACGATATGTGGGCATTTCCCCATACGATAGTTTATTACAAAGAGTAGCCGCTGAATTTGATTTGGATTGGGTAATGCTTACCTCCATCGCAGCCCAAGAATCAAAATTTGATCCCTATTCAGAAAGTTGGGCTGGAGCAGTTGGAATCATGCAGATTCTACCACGCTTCTCAAAGATATCGGTTGATTCACTTTTTATACCTGAAGTTAATGTGCGGGAAGGTGCTCGAATCCTAAAAGAGCAAATGGATCACTATTCGTACATGGATTCTACCCAACAATGGCAATTTGCCCTAGCAACATATAATGCGGGTCCAGGTCATGTTGCAGATGCAAGAAGACTAGCCATCGATCATAACGATGATCCAAACGAATGGGAAAGTGTATCAAAAGCTTTACTTCGCTTAATGCAGCGTAAGTATTATCAGAATGCTCGTTATGGGTTTTGTAGGGGAATTGAAACGGTTCGTTACGTGAACGAAATTATGAACAGAACCAATACCTATGAAGCTATTTTAGCATTATCGAGATCAGATAATGGATCGTTCCCTGGAGTGCTAGGCTTCAAAACAATGAACTAGTATTCGCGTGCTTTACTGCGTTTTCTTTAGTACGATCATCGTAATATCATCATACTGAATATTATTTGAATACTCATTTACATCGTCAATAACAGCCTTCATGATGCCTTCGGCAGATTCATGGCGATGTTTAAGAATACAGTCTTTTAACCGCTCTTCTTCGTACTCCTCATCCTGTGCTGGGTTCAGCGCTTCCGTTACACCATCCGTAAATAATACGATGGTATCGCCTTTTTCCAAGGGAATTTCACCCGTTTCATAAGGCATGAACGTTGGCATAGCACCTAGTAACACCCCGCCTTTTTCAAGGAGCTCTGGAGTGTCAGAGTTTTCTTTAAGTAAGAAAGGAGGATTGTGGCCCGCATTTACATACTTAAGAGCATTCCCATCAGCAGAAATCAATCCCCAAAAGAAGGTGATGAATTTATCCGAAGGGGTATTGGTGTGAATGATGTCATTCATGCTGCCTGTGGCTTCCCCTAAGGACACATCAATAGGGGCTAAGGCATGTAACATAGATTGTAAGTTAGCCATTAATAGAGAAGCCGGAATCCCTTTGCCGGTAACATCAGCAATGGCGAAAATATGGGCGTCTTCTGGCGTCTTTAGAAAATCAAAATAGTCACCTCCTACCTGACGCGATGAGATATTGATAGCCGCAATATCAAAACCAGGTATACTTGGTAGGGGATCAGGCAATAGGCCCCTTTGAATATTCTTAGCTAGATTAAGCTCTTCATCTAAACGTTGCTTTTCAAGACGTTCTTCAAGAAATAATGTCTTTTGGATAGTCAATAAGGCAAGGTTGCCCAACGACTGAAGAAAGGTAACTTCAGAATCGCCATAATGCTGTTTATTAGCTCGTAAACCAACACCTACAACTCCAATTTTTTCATTCTGGAATTTTAAGCCAATAACCAACTTGATATCATTCTCTTTTAAGAATTCACAATCGGTATCCGGTTGAACGTGCGACACATCCTCCATTTCGAAGAGATGTTCAAGTTCTTCTTCTGAAGGCTCTTGTTTAATTCCACTAATAGATATGATTGACTTCTTACCATCCACATCCAATGCAAAAAAGAATGTTCGAATCAACATTTGCCCAAGCATGGCAAACTTGAACACACGTGCAATTTCATCACGATCAACCATGAGGTTGAAATCTTTACTTAACTCAAGAAGGGTATTAAGATCATGAACTTTTCGGTCTAATCGGCGATTGATATGCCTCATTTCCTTGAACATCCGAGAGTTAGCAATGGCTACTGAGGATATAATGGTTAGGCTTTCAATAAACTCAGCCTCTTGTTCGGTAACTGGATGACTATTACCTTTCGGCCCTAAACATAAAAAGCCAATGTGATGGTTACTGGTTTGTAGATTGAATAAAATACTTTGTGGACTTACCCCAAGTTCTTCAAATATATGCTGGTACTCTGCACCTTTTAGTATAGAAGTGTGCATAGATTCGTCCGAAATACTTAATGCTATTTCATTGCCTTCGGCTAGCCATCCTCGTCCTTTAGATTTTGAAACGGAGTACGTGTTTTCGCCGGGTTTGAACATCAAAATCATACCCTTGGTTACCATAAGCTTCCCCATGGTAATAAGAAGTAAGTTGTTTAAAACGAAGTCAGGATCTTGTGATTCGATGAGCAGGCGGCTCGTCTCAAGTAGTGTTTTTAGTTCGAACCTACTTTTTCTTTCGTCTAAATTAGTGGAGGGACTCACAGCTAGAGGTATTTAACCATTCGGATTTCATTCATTCTACCAGAACGCTTGTACTGTACGTTATCCATCAACTTTTGGATAAGGTAAACGCCCATTCCACCGCGCTGCTTATTTTTAATGCGTTCTTTTAAGTCAGGCTCGTTGTAGGTACTTGGATCAAAACTTTCACCTTCATCTTTAATTGAAATCCAAAGTTGATCGCCTGTGCTTCCTAATTCAATACTTACTGGTTTTGAGGGAAGGTTTTTGTAAGCGTGCTTGATGATATTGGTATAAGCCTCATCAACGGCTAAGCGGATATTTCCAATTTCTTTGTCTGAAAGGCCTAGATCTTTCGCGTAGGCAGCAACAAAATCCCGTACTTTCGCCAACTGCGCAGTAGACGCTTCAACTGAAAGGGAATGTATGTTGTTTGTCTGCTTCAAGCCTTTTCGAAACCATTTAATGCTTCATTCTCGTCGTCAAGAATATCATACAGAGTAGGGAAGCCTAACAGATCAAAAACATTATAAACGCGTTCGTTCATGTTAGTAAGTTTGATATCGCCACCCATACCGCGAACGTCCTCGATATAAGCCATGAATACACCCAAACCTGCACTAGCTATGTAATCCAATCCTCGGCAGTTCACAATAATGTAAATCTGCTTGTCTTCAATCAACGACTTCAATGAATTTTCTAGTTGAGAAGCGGTGTGTGCGTCAAGTTCGCCACTAATATCGAGTACTCGAATGTTGTTAACCTCTCGTACCGAGATGCCAAAGTTCTTCATTCTGCTATTGTTAGAAGGTTTTGATCGTTTTGTACAGTAGTAATGATAGTGTAAACTTGAGAATATGAAAAATAAAACACGGTCGCTGTGCTACGACATTGAAAAAAATTAGTTACAAAAAAATAGGGCATCACATTGTTCATTTGTGATGCCCTGACTATTCATCAAGAGAGACGCTACTTGAGCGTTCCTATAATTACGTAAATGCTTGGGAGATATACAACTAAAATTCTAAATCTCTTATCTCACTTTAGAAACCCAATATCCTGAGTTCATTTCTTCAGCTAATACTGCGCCAAGTTCAGCTGCATCTTCTTTAGTACTAAAGAAGCCTACTCGCACTCTAAACCAAACATCGCCCGTAGCTTCCTCACCAATTTTTACAGTATATGCATTCGGGTATGAGCGGTCGGCCCATTTAGCTAAATATGCTTTTGCCTTTTCTTCTGAACGAAATGCTCCAACCTGAACTGCATACTGTCCGTCTTCGGCAAAGGTATACCCATCTGATGAAGTTGAAGTATTGTCTTCAGTCATCTCTGAAGCTTCTTCATCCATGGAATTGTTAGCACTGTCCGCTTCAAGAGCAGCCATGGCTTCAGCAATTTCTTGTTGCTGTACTTTTAACAGTGAATCCATTCTAGCTTGTTCACGAGCTCTTTTTTCTTCTTCAGTAGGCCCACAAGCTTGAATGAGTATTAGGGCAAATGCTCCAAGGAGGATTTTAGTAGCAAAATTTTTCATGTCGGTGTAGATAGATTTAATAGTACAAACACTAAATAAACATACGTTTTAACAATATGTTTCCCAAATATCACAAGAAAAAAACAGCCTCAAATCAATGTATAAAAAGCGTATCTTAATTAAGACTGAATCTATTTAGAGATATTATTGTTTGTCAAAACATGAATGTGAATTTACTAGAGACTAAAAATCTTACAAAATCCTTCGACCAATCTGGCCCGGTAGTAGATCAAGTGTCGTTTACGGTGAAGGAAGATGAAATTTTTGCTTTATTAGGGCCAAGTGGCTGTGGTAAAACAACAACTCTTAGGCTGGTAGCTGGCTTTGAGTTCTGTGATGATGGTGAAATAACCATTCAAAATACCTTAGTAGAATCTCCATCTACCCATATTGCCCCTCAAGAAAGAGGAATAGGCTTTGTGTTTCAGGATTATGCGCTTTTCCCACACATGTCAGCTATTGAGAATGTAGCCTTTGGCTTAAAAGACGTGCCTAAGAATAAACGCCATGTATATGCAGAAGAGGTATTGTGTAGAACAGGCATGGAGAAGTATAAAGATCGGAGCCCAGACGAACTTTCAGGAGGGCAACAGCAGCGAATAGCCTTAGCTAGAGCCATAGCTCCAAAGCCAAAATTAGTTTTAATGGATGAGCCCTTTTCAGGCTTAGATGCTATGCTGAGAGATACCACTAGAAAAGAGGTTCGGGCCATTCTAAAAAACTCGGGTATGAGTGCCATTTTAGTTACTCATGATCAAGAAGAAGCACTGTCGTTCGCAGATCGCGTAGCGGTGATGAACAATGGTAAAATAGAACAAATTGGTACCCCTGAAGAGGTGTACTACAAGCCAAAAACTCAATTTGTGGCTCAGTTTTTAGGAAGAACTAACCTATTCAGAGCGCATGCTAATAAAGCTGCCATTGTTGAAACAAGATTCGGACAGGTTAGTTTAGATAAGGAAGCAGATGGATTAGTGTTATGTTCTATACGCCCGGAACATTTGGGTATAACTAAAGCTAAGGAAGGGGAAGAGAGTGGTATTATAACGGGAAGAGAGTTTAGAGGTCACGATATCACTTATCATGTACTTTTTAGAGGCGACCGATATATTGTACATACTGATAATAGAAAGCTTTTTGAAATGAATGAACAGGTGATAGTGAAACCTTTAGAGCCTGCAGTCGTTTTGGAGCAAAAACAAACAATCTAGTATTATGGGATTATTCGATTTTCTGATTTACGTATTAATAGCCGCTATATGTGGTGGAATTGGCCAGAGTTTAGGTGGCTACAAAGTAGGTAGCGGTGGCTGTTTAATTTCAGCAGGTATAGGATTCGTGGGTGCCATATTAGGAAAATGGATTGCCGTTGAATTAGACTTGCCGTTATTCTGGACGATAGAAATTAGTGGGAAGCCTTTCCCCGTTGTATGGTCTGTTATTGGCGCGGCAATTTTGACGGGTATCCTTGGAGCCGTATTTAATAGCCGAAGAAAAGATTAATTCAATTCTACATAATATTTCGCCCCTCGTTTAATTCTTAACTAGTATGCAACATACTAGCCCTTTATGAGTAAAGGGATGAAATTTTTAAACAGAGAAATACAGATGGGGCGATTTATTGTTTTTATTTGGGTTCTTGGAAGCCTATCCACACTTACCCAAGCACAGATTACAATTACAGGGAAAATTACCGAAGCTAAAACAGGTGAAGGATTACCCGCAGTTCATGTAATTGAAAAAGGAACCTACAATGGTACCATCGCAAACGAAGATGGACTCTATAGCTTAAGCGTAAAACGCCTGCCAGCAACCATTGTGGTGCGATATATTGGTTTCGATTCTCAAGAGAAAACAGTAAATGTTGGAGATTCTAGAAGGCTCAATTTTAACATGGTAGAATCAGTGTTTGAATTGAGTGAAATCATGGTAACCTCCGAAGATCCCGCCGAAGATATTATGAGAGAGGTTATAGCCCGAAAAAAAATATGGAGAGAGAAACTTAAAACATACACATCTGAGGCGTATTCGAGACAGCAGCTAAAAAATGACACCACCATTGTCTCTATTTCTGAGAGTGTATCTGAATTATTCTGGGATAAAGAAATGGGTGTGCGCGAGATACTAAAATCTAGGAGACAAACAGCAAATATTGAGGGAGCTGATAACTTTGCGGGGGTTAGTTACTTGCCGAACTTTTATGATGATGAGTTAGAAATAGCAGGTTTTGATGTAGTGGGTATTACCGATGAACGTGCACTCAAGTACTATAACTTTAGCCTTATTGACTACACAAGTAGAGATGGCAAGGTAGTGTACGAGATTAAAGTAAGCCCAAGACGGAAACTTCAGCCCTTATTTGAAGGAACAATCTTTGTGCTTGATGAGGAATTTGCCCTTCTATCTGTTAAGTTGAAGCCTAATAAAGTGATTGTTTTCCCTCCACCCATCCAAGACTTCAATCTCTATTACGAACAACAATTCAGTAATTTTGGGGGCGATTTTTGGTTACCCGTAGATGTTCGTATTGATGGTTTAATAGAAGTGGGGATTGTAGGTCTGAGATTTCCACCAATAGGTTTCCATCAAGTATCTAAGTTGAATAACTATTTGGTAAATGTTGATCTGCCCGATTCTTTGTTCACCGATTATAATTGGATTTCAGTTGACTCCACATCAATAAATAAACCTGATTCAATATTTACTTCAACCATAGAGCCAGTACCACTTTCAGAAAAAGAGGTAAATGCCTATGAGAATCTAGATAGTACCGCTACGCTTGAAAAGGCATTCAAGCCTAAAGGATTTTTTACCCGATTCATCGATTTTGATGATGATGATAGCAATGATGGTGGTTCAGTGGAAGTTTCATCTAGCGGAGGGTCCTCGAGTAGCACAAAGCGTAAAAGTGGAAGTTCACAACGAAAAGAAAGAAGTGCCCTAGCAAAATTTGGGGATGATCTTTCGCCAGTAGGTCGATTTAATAGGGTGGATGTGTTTCATCTTGGCTTGGTTCATGATAAATCCTATGGCAAAACCAAGAAGTGGGCTTCGAAAGCAAAGTTAGCTTACAGCACAGGATATGAAGAACTGGCTTATGGTGGTTCTATAAGTTGGTGGCCCCTTAAGAAGAGTAAGCGATTAGTTATGACGGCGGCTTATAACGCAGATACTAAAACGAGTTATGAGTCTGATATCTATAACATGGTACTTACAAGTGGAATGTCTCTCTTGGGCTACAATGATTATTTCAACTACTATAGACATGAAGGGGTATCGCTATCAGCAGGATATATTCCTAAAGGGATGAGAGCGACACTAAGAGCTCGTTATAAATTAGAGAGACATGAAAGCATTAGCTTTAAGACGAGCTATGATATTTTAGGGCAAAAGAATGTACAAAGGTTAAATCCTGCTATCGATGACGGAACTCTAAGTGCATTAGTATTTGAGATGTCGGAAGGGGATTATAAAACCAATTTTGGGGCTGTAGGCTTGTCGGGGTATAAGATTGGTATTGAGCAATCTGTGGAATTGCTAGGAAGCGATTGGAATTACACGAAATTTAATTTTCATGCATTTAAGCGCTTCAACACGTTCTATAAGAAGAGGTTTTTCCCAAATACCTTAGATGTGAGAGTAAACGGGGGTACCTACCTAGGAGATTTGCCTCTGCAAAAATATGGTGCTCTTGACGCTTCATTCGGTTATTTCACTCCATTCGGAGCGTTTAAGTCAAAAAGGTACATTCCTTATGCAGGTGCAAGTTATTTCGCTGTAAATGCGGAACATAATTTTAGAAGTGTGCCTTTAGAAATGTTGGGTTGGAGAAATGCACCTAAAACGGGTTTGTCTATCATCGCGTTTGGAGGAGTGGGTAAAACATGGGTTCCTTCTCAACATGAAGGTAGGGTAGGCTACTTAGAAACCGGTGATCTACATTTAGAAGTAGGTGGATCGATAAGTAATATCTTTAATCTGTTCCGATTCGATCTAGCATTTAGAATCGATGATCCGGGTATATATCCTGGGGTTAGCATTGCTCGATTTTTCTAAGAGCAATAAAAAAGGCGAGATGGAAACCATCTCGCCTAATCAAATTTAGTTGCTTAAGAATTAGTAATTCTTAGGAGCATACTTTAGAGTGCTCACAGGATGAGACTCAGCACGACGGTTAGCTTCGCAACCACGGTCTGGAGTGTTATCCATACATGGTACAGGAGCTTTACCTAAACCACGAGACTCAATTCTGTCGGCAGAAATACCATTTTGAGTGTAGAAGTCTACTACAGATTTAGCTCTTCTTAAGCTCAAACGTTGGTTGTACTGATCGCCACCCACGTGATCGGTGTAAGCGTCAACACGTACTCTAAAAGCAGGTGCATTTTTTAGCATTTCAACATTGTCAGCTAAAGTTGCTGCTGCTGCATCACTGATGTTAGAACGATCGAATGCAAAGTTGATAGTTTTTAGAGCATCACTGCTGATAAATACAGGATCAGAACCGTTTAATGGATTCGTTCCCATGTCTAATTCTTGACCATCAGAGAATCCGTCGCCATCAGAGTCAGGATTGTTAGGGTCAGTATTGTGAGTCATGATTTCATCAACATCAGAAACGCCATCACGATCAGCATCGCCGTTAGCATCGGTTGGGTCAGTGTTGTACTTGTTAACTTCGTCGCCGTCGCTTAGTCCGTCGCCGTCAGTATCTACTTTAAGTGGGTCAGTGCCGTATGAATTAACTTCGTCACCGTCACTTAGGCCGTCACCGTCGGTATCAGCATTCTTAGGGTCAGTGTTATAAGTATTAATTTCATCGCCGTCGTTAAGACCGTCGTTGTCGAAATCAGGGCTGTTAGGATCTAATCCTAAAGCGATTTCTTGTTCGTCGGTAAGGCCATCACCGTCTGTATCTACTGGCTCTTCAACTACAGGCTCGCTAGACTTGCAACCGGCCTGGAATACTACACCACCGACTAGGAATAATGCAAGAACTAGAAAATGTAATGATCGTTTCATATTAGGAGAACTCCTATTGAGTTAGTTTGAATTGAGATTTTGATTATAAATTCGTTCTAAAATAATGATAGTAAGTTTATCAAACAAAAAACCTTATTTAACTAGGATTTATTTTTTACCGGCGCTATATTTGTGCCCGTTTAAGGGGCTATAGCTCAGCTGGCTAGAGCGTCGCGCTGGCAGCGCGAAGGTCCAGGGTTCGAATCCCTGTAGCTCCACTTTCCTCTCCTTATCCACCAAAAAGAACTGGCTTAATCCTATTTTAAAAGCAGGTAAACTGCAAGTAAATATGGAAAGAAAGTTCAGTTTTCTTATAATCTATATAATTAATGAGGGATGGATCATGAAAGATAAAAACAGACTCCTATCAATCGTTTTTGGGATTTCACTTCTTAGTATAGTTTTTGTTCCAAGAAATATTGTATTTGCACAGAATAGTAAAGTATCCGTTGAGATTGATGTTAGTGATGTACTTCAAAATGCACAATTAATCGGATTAACCAATCTTGGTTTAGACAGCGAAGGTAAGGGGGCAAATCTTATAACGGGATACCTTCAAAACCTTACCCCAGAGACGCTAGAGAATCTATTTTTTGAGGTATCGGTGACGGCTGGAAAAGTTGGCGAAATTGTAAAAGTTAATACACAGCCCGGTTTTCCGTTCTCACTTGCGCCCATGCAAGCTATCTATGTAACCAACAATACCCTCTCGGAAGATGGTGTGCCCGGTATAAAAGAAACAGTGAAATTTGAAGGGGGATTGACCGCTCAAGGAGATAATTTTATTGAAAACTTAGATGGCGCAACTACGCTACCTGCGGATGTTTATACCATTCAAGTAACCGTATTTCAGGTTACAAATAGCGAAGGGCGAGTAGATTTAGCGTCCACTTCGGCTGAAATTGGAGGCAGTGGCCCAATAGCTGAAGAGAAAGACATTTTCTTGAAAACACCTGGTGATGTGATCGATGCAAATATCGAGATTACGAACCCTTTCCCTCAGTTTAGCTGGGATGCAGAAGCAGGCTTAGATTATAGATTATTGGTTGTAAAAAGTAACGGTCAAGATAGTCCAGAGTCGTTAATTGAGAGCGCAAAGAGTTCAGCTGCCATCACAAAAGGTGGGTCATTGCTTCAATTTGAGAATTTAGATGTAATAGTAAATGGCGATACCTATCAATATCCTTCTTCAGGGGCACAACCCTTAGAGGCTGGCCAAACTTACTATTGGCAATTAAGTACCGACGTTCAAGCAGGTATAGATACTGAAACTCGAACTTCTGAGATTTGGAGTTTCAAGCTTTCTGAGCCAAGTAATAGTGAACCAGTTGTGGTAATCAGCGAAGAAATTAAGAATGTAATTACCCGACTAATTGGTAATGAAAAATTCCAAAACTTAGTAGCGTCAGGATTTACATTGCAATCAATCACCGTGGATGGTGTAACCTATACCGGCCCTCAAGCTTCGCTAATACTGGATGAATTGAAGCGAAAAATTGAAGCTGATGACATTGTGATTGGAGGAAATTGATATGAAAAAGCATCTATATTTTTTACCCCTACTTGGTGCCCTAATATTGCTTGGCAATGTAGATATCCAATCTTTAAAAAGTGAAGACCCTATCGCCATAGTTAGAAGGTTCAAGCCTACAGTAACCATCGATAATGAGAATTACGAGAAGGCGAAAGAGCTGAAATTAGGAGATGATGAAGCGGAACTGCTTTATAGTGGAGATTCACTTAGAACAGCTAAAGATGGGTATGCTTATGTCGTTTTTATGGATAAAAGCATCGCAAAAGTGAAGCCTAATTCATTGTTGGTTGTTCAAGGTGAGCGCCAAAGGAACTCTAAAAGGTCAAATTCTCGCATAGACTTAAAACTAGGTGAGATATTTTTAGAAGTTGAACCGCAAGGCACCAATGATTTCGAAGTAGCAACATCTCGTTCGTTAGCATCGGTAAAAGGAACAGAGTTTGGTAGTACTTCTGATGGGTATGTTTGGGTACGAGAAGGGCAAGTTGATGTGACCGCATTACAATCGGGAGAGACGGTATCGCTATTTGAAAAAATGTATGCCCAAGTGAATCAAAATGGTAATGAAATTGAATCAGGTACATTAACCGACGATGAATTAAATAACCTTGACGATGGCTATGAGGAAATGGAGAAGGATCTTGTTAAAAAAGAAATGAAGTTCCGCTTTATTGATGCAAATGGTCAGGTACAAGAAATAACGATTGAATACTACGAAAAGGGTGGTCAGTAAACTCTAGTTCGTGAGTTTGGAGGAGTAACATGTTTAAGAAAGGTTGGAGCTTTGGGGTCATAGCTATGCTAATGGGTGTACTTGCGCCTAATACATATGCTCAGTTTACTATTCAGCATCAGCAGCCCACATCTTTTGTTCGAGGGGAGGCAAACCCCTTAGAATTTATTGTATCGGGTATCAACCAGAATGAGATTCAAGAAGCCATTCTTTATTACAGATACGATGATGATATCAGTTACCAGCAGCAAGAAGTGTTTTATAGGCAGGGTACTTTTACTGCTAATTTTCAGGTCAATAATTCCTCAGCTAGTTCGGTAGAATACTACTTTAAAGTATTTTTGAATTCAGGTGCTGAAGTTACTTATCCAGAACGAGACCCTGAGGAAAGCCCAACTCGAATAGAAGTAGTAAACCAAACTGAGACCAAAGGGATAGCCACTGAACGTATTAAAAGCATAGACTATACGGTCCTATCCCCGAATCAAGGAGATGTAATTGCAAACAATGATGTAGTGATTGCAATAGCTATGTACTACGAAGAGGCAGATCTCGAAGAAGGGGTGTTTAGACTATACATTGATAGGCTAGATGTAACCGAAAAAGCTGATACAAGTAATTATTTCATTTCCTATGTGCCAAAGGGCTTAGCGAATGGCCCTCATTCCTTCACCTTAACCTATGAGACCGCCTCAAAAAAGTACCTTGTTGTAAGCCAAGAATTTCAAGTGGTGGATATTAGCAGAGCCGAGTTTGTTGGTTTTGAAGAAAGGAATAAACCGGTAGGGCGTTTGGAGCTTGGAGCAAGAAGCCAAACTATAGCTGGGAACCCTAATGATGCATACACCGCAAGAACCAATATCTCTGGACAGGCAGGTTTATTTCGCTATTCTTTAAACGGCTTTTTTACTTCACAAGAATCCAATCGCCTCCAGCCACAAAATAGATACGGTGCGGATTTACAGTTCGGGAAATGGGTTCGACTTCAAGCGGGTCATGTATACCCAAATATGGGCCGATTCACCATATCAGGACGAAGAGTATATGGTATAAACTCAGAGCTTCATTTATTGAATGAAAATTTCAATGTTCAATTCATTTATGGAGAGTTAAATAGGAAGATTAAGAATCTATATACGGGTGTGTTAATTGAAGAAGAAACCGTGGGTTCAGGTGCGGTCGTGGATACATCGTATACTTTGCAGTACGACAATTTGGGGAAGGGAACCTTTTCACGAAAAGTAATTGGGGGTAGAGTCGCTTTTGGGAAAAGTGAAAAAGTTCAGCTAGGTATCCAAGCCATGAAAGTGGAAGACGACACTACCTCTTTGTTTAATGTTCGTGATTATTTTGACTTACTCAATGGCCCATCGAGTTTGTATCAAAATGTTCAAAGCGACCCAAATCATGTAAATAAGCTACAAAGTAATCCTGATTTTCTTCAAATTCAGAGTGGTAGTGTGAACCCTAAAGGGAATTTTGTGAGTGGAGCGGATCTTAAAATAGGATTGGCTTCCAACCGAATTCAGCTTAAAAATGAAACGGTTATAAGTGCCCTCAATAATGATATTTATGGCGGACCACTTACTGTTGAGCGTGCTGATGAGCTCGGCTTCGAAATTGAAGAGGACATTGAAGACATTCTCGGTGCTATATCTAGATTCATTATCGTGAACGAGAACATGAACATTCTTCCACTGCGAATTAAAGACATCGATTCAGATAGTGCGGATGCAGAACCTTTTTTCCCAACAAGTGTAATCGCTTCAAGGAGTGAGTTCTCGATGAACTATCCTAGCAACAATTTTAAATTGCAGTATCGGTGGATAGGTCCAAATTTTAGTTCTTTGGCAAATTCAACCATTCGAAAAGATGTAGCTGGATATACCATTAGTGATCGTTTTAGAATGTTCCAGAATCGAGTGTATGTAACCTTAGGGTATGAATCGCTGGAAGACAACGTTACTAATGATAAGGCCGCAACAACTGAGTCTAATACTTATAGAACCAATGTGAGTTGGTATCCTGTTGACAAGAAACTACCAAGAATAAATTTAGGGCTTCGTTATCGTACCAGAGAAAATGGAGTCGTTCGTTTTAATCCTGAAGTGCCTTCACAGTTTGAAAAAGCAGCGGTTCAAAACTTCAGTATTGACGGTACCGACACTTTGTTAACTACGGTTCCAAAAGAAAGTATCACCCTGAATTTAACTTCTTCTATAACACAACAGTTTTTGCTTTGGGATATGATTCATGATGCCTCATTGAGTATCTCCAACTTAAAAACTACCGATGAAGTATTTGCTTACGGTGATGTTCGCAGTTCTGCGGTTTCATTTAACATCACGAGTAGATTCGAAAATATTAGATTAAGAACTCAGCTTGGGTTAACGGTAAATAATACTGAAACAGGAAGTGGACAAACGAATATCGATATATTCGGTATGTACGCAGGGGGTAGTTATTTCGTGTTAGATGGTAAGCTAAATTTAAATGCACGTTTGGCCATTACGAGTAATACTTCAAAAACCAGAGCCATTATTGTAGATCCAACCTCGGCAGCTGATGATGACACCAAGAACGATTATTTTGTGCTGTCGCCAACATCAACTACCTCTGATTTTGGGACTTTTGTACTTCAAACGGGTGCACAATATGAAATTAATGATTACCACTCGTTACGCTTTGATGCGAACTTTACCAATGTAAGTGGTGCAGGCAACGCAAATGATAGTATTGTTGCCCTACGATATCTATTCAATTTTTAGAATTTGATGCCTCAAAATAAACGCAGAAAACCCATAGGTGTTTACGTCCTGATTGCAGGAGTGGCCTTTCTATTAACTGTTTTACTTTCCAATATCCCTACCATCAGATCGGTTGAGCTTGATTTTAGAGATTTTCTGTTCGAATTAAGAGGTCCTTTAGAAATTGAAGATTCTCCCATTGTACTCGTGGCCATCAGTGAAGAAGCAGATTATGAGATCCCCGAGAAGTATCCTTGGCCTACCAATGTGTATGCTAAACTGATTGAGAATTTGAATAAAGCAGGCGCTCGAGTCATTGTATTTGATGTAATCTTCGATCAGCCCGATCAATATGATTTAAAGAATGATTCGTTATTTGCTCAAGCCATCGCTGATAATAAAAATGTAGTATTGGCCGGCGAGATCCTAGACGAAGAGGTGGCGAATAGTCGTCAGATTGAGCTTTTATTTCCACAAAATATATTGTTGGATAATGGATATGCATCTGTGGGAATGGTGGATGTGCAATCAGATGAAGATGGCGCCATTAGGAGTTATTCGTTTGGAAAAAATCACGACGGGAAATCCTATTACAAACTTGGACTCGAGGCCTTAGCTAAATTCAAAGATATTCCTCGCGATTCTATCGATGAATTAGCAGCTTCAGAAGATGCTTACTTCAAGTTGGGCAATTACTTAATCAAGAAAGACGCTGCAAATTCCTTCATCATTAATTACTACGGAGAAGAAGGATATTTCCCTATTTATGATCTCTCAAACATCATCGATGATCCCGAATACACTACAAGAATGGAAAGTGAAGCCGGTTTTGACATGAATACCTTTGATGATCCCGATTTTGGAGAAGGGTTGTTATATGATGGTGTATTCAAAGATAAGATTGTGATTGTAGGGGCAACCATGCAGGTGTTAAAAGATTTCTATAAAACGCCGCTACCTAAAATTGAAGTCTCTGCAAGTGGTTCTAAACGAGAACTGCCCCGACCAGGGTATGAGATTCATGCACATGCCATTCAAACAATTCTCGATGGCAATTATTTAAGTAGGCAGAGTGCATGGAGTGTGTTGCTATTTATGGGCATCGGAGCCGTTTTACTTGCGCTATTGAACTGGTTGTATGGCGCAAAATGGGGAGTAGCTATCATGCTAGTTTTAATGGGGGGCTATGTATTTATTAGCATTCACATGTTCTTAGGAATGAGCCTGTTTTTAAATGTAACCTCAATTCTTCTAGTGCTATTTTTAACCGAAACAGGGGCTGTTGGCTATCAGTATTTTGTTGAAGAGAAAGAGAAGAAACGCATTCAAGGGATGTTTAGCTCTTATGTTTCTCCTAAGCTGGTTCAACAAATGGTTGAGTCGGGCAAGGAGCCACAACTTGGTGGTGAAGACACCTATATGACGGCATTTTTTAGTGATATAGAATCGTTTTCAACTTTTTCAGAACAGTTAGAACCAAAGCAATTGGTACAGTTAATTAATGACTATCTGACTTCAATGACCAACATCTTAACCGATCAGGGCGGTACCTTAGATAAGTATATAGGGGATGCCATTGTAGCATTCTTTGGTGCCCCGGTTCCTATGGAAGATCACGCACTTAGGGCATGTATATCCTCACAGCTTATGCAGAAGGAGCTTGTTCTGTTAAGAGAAAAATGGGCGAGGGATGGCTGGCCTGAGATCGTTACCCAAATGAAAAATAGAATGGGTATGAATACAGGGGAAATGGTAACCGGGAATATGGGATCCAACCGTCGGTTTAACTATACCATGATGGGTGATAATGTGAATTTAGCGGCGCGTTGCGAGAGCGGAGCTAAAGCATTTGGTGTATACACAATGGTTACAGAGTCGACGAAAGTGGAGGCAGAGAAGCACGGTGATGATTGTGTGTTTAGATACCTTGATAACATCGTTGTGAAAGGGAGAACTCAACCCGTAAAGATGTACGAAATTGCGGACCTTCGAAGTGATGCTGATCAGGAACTCATGGATTGTATTGGATTATTTGAACAGGGTCTGGAAAAATACTTTAATCAAGAGTGGGACCTAGCAATTCAAACATTCGAGAAATCATCAACATTGGAGCGGCACCCGAACAATCCATCACTCATATTTTTGAATCGATGTAAGCAATTAAAGCTCGACCCCCCAGCTTCAGATTGGGACGGGGTGTATGTAATGAAATCCAAATAAATGGTTAGGCAAGAAGACTTCTAATTATCTTCGAATTAAAGTTGAACCTTGTCTATTATAAACCGTATCTTTGTGGCCCTTTTAGGGCAAGTCCTATACAGCCAGCTCCCTTTGAACTCCGTCAGGGCGGGAACGCAGCAGCGGTAATTTGGTCGTAGCGGCGTGATATAGATCGCTTGCCCTTTTTTTATTTCTCAATATTTACCTACCTCGAGAAATAATCCCAATCTCATTTATAGATTCTTTTCTATATGATCGGCAATTTGATCCGCGTGTACTCTCGAGTTTTCAATAAATAAACGACTCGTATCTAAGCCACCACAAACTACGCCAGCTACATATACCCCTTTACGCTTAGTCTCTAAACTGTCTTCGTTATATACTGGCATGCACTTTTCGTCTTCAGTAAGCTCAACCTGTAGCTTTTCCATAAGAGGATAGTTAGGGTGGTAACCCGTCATAGCGAGTACAAAATCGTTTTTAATGATTTTCTCACCATCTGGGGTGTCTAGTACTACTTCCTTTTCTCTTATCTCTTTTACCGTAGTATTGAAGTATCCTTTAACTTCCTCTTTTTTGATTCGGTTTTCGATATCAGGTTTTACCCAGTATTTCACACTTGGCTTAATGGTGTCATATTTGACAGCCATGCTCACTTCTGCACCTGCACGATAACATTCAAGTGCTGCATCAACAGCGGAATTACCCCCACCTACTACTAACACCTTTTGCCATGCATAAGGATGTGGTTCATCGTAGTAATGCTTCACTTTAGGAAGTTCCTCTCCCGGAACGTTCATCATATTAGCGCTACCATAAAAGCCTGTAGCAACTACAACTTTTGAAGCTTTGTAGATGTCTTTGTCTGTAGTAACAGTGAAGTCACCGTCTGTGCCTTCTAAAGCCTGAACAGCCTCATAGAGATGAATAGGTAGTTCATAGCTTTCAGCCACTCTACGGTAATACTCAAGGGCTTCACTCCGCGTTGGTTTAGGACCATGCGAAATGAATGGGACTCCACCAATTTCCAAGCGATCGGAAGTGGAGAAGAAGGTCATATTAGTAGGGTAATTAAAAAGAGAATTAACAAGGCATCCTTTCTCTATGATTTTAAAAGGAATGTTTCTCTGTTTAAGCTGAATACCTGTGGCCAATCCAATAGGACCAGCACCAATAATTATAACCATGAACTTTTTGTGTAAGAGTTAAATCAACGGCTTTAAGATAAGGTCATTTGAGTTGATATGTGATAAAACTCCTTGATGAGGTGGATAGATTTAGTGAAGCAACCATTTCAATATTACTCTATTCAACCATCCTTCCTTTTTACTAAGAAAACCCACATGACCACCTTGTTCAGTAAAAATTGGATGGATGTGAGCGTTCGAATGGATATCCTCTAATGGGGCAAAGTCGAAAGGGCAAACACTGTCTACTTTTGAGTGGATAAGTAAAAGAGGTGTTTTTATCTGTGCATAAAAGTTTGATGAAGAACATTGCTCATAATAGTCTTCAGCATTTTTGAAACCGTGTACAGGTGCAGTTACTTGATCATCAAAATCATATAAAGTAGAACCAGAAAAAGTTGGGAAGTCAGCAAATTGCTGTTTCTTTAATTGAGCTTTCTGAACCAATGTCCTCAAGAATTTATATTGATACACTCTATTTAAGCCTTGGTTCAACTTAATAGAACCGGCTTTTAAGCTATAGGGTGGTGATACAGCAACGGCTTTAGAAATGGCGTTATTTTGGTTGGTTTCTGCTAAATACTTCACAAGCGCATTAGCTCCCAATGAAAATCCAACGGTGTGAATTTTTAAATCCGGATACTTTTCCCGAACCCATTTAAATACGGTGTGGTAATCTTCTGTAGCTCCTGAATGGTACATTCGACGCTGAATATTTAGCGTATCACCACACCCTCTGAAATTAACGCCAATCGAAGAAATCCCATGCTTGCTAAGGGCGTGCATTAAATTGCGAATATAATGCCTACGACTTGATCCCTCTAAACCATGGAATAAAACTACAATAGCAGTGCTAGTGGGTTGAATGAGTACATCTAATTCGAGGAAGTCATCATCAGGAGTTTCAATTTGAATGCGTTCTGGCTGTAGGTCTGCAATGGTGCTAAATGAGGCGAAGATTGTTTGGCTATGAACTTCTGGAGCCCACCAGATTGGTGCAAATGGTTCAAATTGAATATCATCTTGGATTTTAATCATGTCTTAAATTACCAAAACTTTCAGCTTTTGTGTATCTATAGCTTGAAATAAGAATAAGCGAATTTTTGAATACAGACGTGCATACAACAGAAGCTCCCGTACCCATAAAAAGAATTGCTGCCATTGACTTAGGAACCAATTCATTCCATGCGATTATCGCCGATTTATACTCTGATGGAAGTTTTAGAAGCGTTGACGACCTCAAAGAAATGGTTCAGTTAGCTAAGGGTGGTTTAGGAAAAAGATTAGCTGAGCCTGCATTTAAAAGAGGGATGAAGGCTTTGAAAAATATCAAAGTGCTGTGTGATAGCTATAATGTTGAGGAGATATTAGCTTACGCAACCAGTGCTATTCGAGAGGCCGAGAATGGGGGAGAGTTTATTCAACGAAGTATTGATGAGTTAGATATAAAGATTAATGCAATTCCTGGATATGTGGAAGCAGAACTGATAGGGTATGCAGTTCAGCACGGAATAAAACTAGACCGAGACCCAGTACTGATGGTTGATATTGGAGGAGGGAGTGTTGAATTCATCTTGGGGAATGCTACAGAGTTTTATACCACCCTAAGTAGAAAAATAGGGGTGTCTCGAATGACCGATATCTACAAGCCATCCGACCCTATAACAACGGCCGATATTCTGGAATTAGAGAATCACTACGAAAAGCAGACCGAATCGATTAGAGAAGCAATTAAAGAGCATCCTACGGATGTGATAATTGGCTCATCTGGTACCATGCAAAATATTGCTACCATGATTGCCGCTCGTAAAGGCCTACCCATAGATGTCACTTTAAATGAGTTAGAGTATAGCGCAGAGGATTTTTTCGAATTTTATGCCGATTTCATAAAGCTTGATCGCGCAAAGCGAAGAAAGGTTAAAGGTCTGGATTTAAAGCGTCTAGATTTTATTAATACCGGGGTAGTCTTAGTCAAATTTTTACTTAAGAAGTTTGACATACAGAAAGTGAAGATCTCAACTCAAGCCTTACGAGAAGGGATTATCATTCGTTATTTGAGAAAGGATATGATCGGGATTCCTTGGAAAGGTGATTTAGCAGATCCAAGAAGACGAAGTGTATTTGAGTTGCTTAGAAAATGTAATTGGCATCAACAGCATTCAACTCATGTTGCAAATATGTCGTTACAACTTTTTGACGTTTTACAAGACGAACTCAGTTTGACAGATAATGATAGAGAACTGCTTGAGTATGCTTCATATATGCATGATATAGGGTATCATATTTCTCATTCAGCGCATCACAAGCATGCACTATATATCATTCGAAATGCTGAACTGAAAGGCTTCAAAGAAGATGAAATTGAGATTATGGCGAACGTAGCTCGTTACCATCGTCGGTCTACTCCTAAGAAAAGGCATTTAGAGTATTGGAAGCTCAAAGCTTCAACGCGAAAGAGAATCAAAAAGCTGTCTGGGATTTTGAGAGTAGCAGATGGTTTGGATAGAAGCCATTATCAAAACGTGCAAAACTTAGTAATTGAGAACCGAGCTGATGAAATAGAATTCAGAATTTGGGTGAAATCGGATCCTCAGTTAGAGATATGGGGAGCCACTCGAAAAGCCAATCTGTTGCGAGAAGTGACTGGGAAGAAAATAAAAATCACAGTTGAAGAAATTAACCCGGTTCGATAGCCATAAAAAAAGCAGAACCCTATAAGAGTTCTGCTCAATATGGTTGGGAATATATTTTATTCTCCGAAACTTCCTGCGGGTCCAGGGAATACAACAGGGCTCTCAAAGCCCGTTTTAGAAACAGATGCTACCCCAAAGTAGTAGTTGTCAATAACAACATTTTCAAGGGTATGTTGAGTAGTACCTGCAGGTACAAAAACACTTTTCTCCCACTGGTTAGAGTCCGTCAGTCTCCAGTAAATTTTGTAGCCCGCTAACTGTGGGTTTTGTTCGGCATTCAATGCATCCCATTTTAACGTGGTACTAGGACGAACAGCGCCTTGAATTTGCACATTAGCAGGTGGGTTAGGAGCCCAAGCCATGCTTGCCATAGTTACTGCATTTAGGCCAGTTAATTTTGCGGCATAATCAAAATCTACACCGTCAATTGTATCACCATACTTGATGCCGTTTTCAGTTCTTAAGTCCTGATGCTGCATTACATAGTTTTCGTTTGTTTCCATGATACGAACACCTGGAATACCTGCATCATTAAATGGTCTATGGTGCCCACCACGTCCAAAGCGATCAAGACGATAAATCATCATAACGTCTAAATTTGGGATATATAAATCCGCCATTTTATCCACGTAGCGTGCGATGTTTCTTGATGGGGAATCTACTTCACCACCTGTAAATCGGCGAGTATTTGCTTCTCTTTCTGTTTCAACTTTTCGAGTTCCTTCAGAAAATACACGTGCTGTAGTATTGTTGATGACACCGTTAATTCCTTTGATGTTACCGATCATGTCGTTATTAAGTACAGCCTTGATTCTCCAACCTTGCTTAAGTGCGTAGTCGGCTAAAATCTTACCACCAAATAAACCCTGCTCTTCCCCAGATAAACCTACATACATGATAGATCCTTCAAACTCGTATTGAGTAAGTACACGTGCTGATTCAATTACACCTGCCATGCCAGATGCATTGTCATTTGCTCCAGGTGAGTCTGATACACCGTCTAGTGGGTCTGAAACTCTAGAATCGATATCACCACTCATCATTACAAAGCGGTTTGGATCGGCAGTTCCACGCTGAATGGCAACAACATTCACAATATTAACGGGCTCAGGAATTCGTCGCTGACCTGATATAACATCGCTCACGTAAAAGACCTCTAAGCAACCTCCACAGGCTTCAGAAATTCTTTCAAATTCTGCCTTGATCCATCTGCGAGCAGCACCAATGCCGCGCGTATTTGAAACGGTGTCAGAAAGGGTGTGTCGTGTTCCAAAATCAACTAGGGTTTGGATGTCACGTTCTATACGCTCTGCGGAAGGAGCGACGCCAATTTTATGTAATTCATCAGGGGTGATTGTCTGAGAAAAGACCCCCGTTGTTCCTAATAATAGTGCGATAGCTGCACCAAAGATGTATCTAATAGATTTCATGGTATTAAGTTAGTTTTCAGTAGGTTTGTTATTGGTCTGTGGAGAGTCACTTCGCAATCGTTCTTCTTGTTCAAAATGCTTTTTTAAATCATCTTGAAACTGTATTTGGGCTTTTATCCCTAGTCTATGCCCAAAATATGCGCCCGTTCCACATGCTATTATAAGCATCATTACATACAACAGTGGAGAGGCATTAGCGCCACCTTGGTAAAGGTAAACCCATACAGAAGGTGGTAAAAAAGTAATGATAGCAAACAAATAAGGTGCTATCGTTGGGCCATCTAATCTTCGCATGAATCGACGTGAAGTAATCACCACGATATTCATGTAGATAAGCCCGAATACAAAAAATAAAATGGTTCCTAAGGCCGTGCCGTTGTTAATAAGAACCAACAGCTCGGAAGTAAATAAAGTGAAGGCAACGGTTACAATTAAGATGCCTGAGAGATAGAAAAAAAAGCGAGGTAAATTATCCACTAGTAGATATTAGTTAAGTTTAGGTAAAGGCAGAATATACTGAAGCTCGGGTTTATTTTTGTAACCAACCCATTGGGTCTTGGTAGTCTTTATGGCGAACCACGAATAATAGATTCTCACCCATAGGCGACACACCAACACCTGAAAGCCCAACAATGTCACCTGCTTTAAGAACTTGGTTCTTCGAAACGTTGATTTTACTCAAGTTTCCATAAGCGGTATAGTAACTACCATGCTTCACGAATACAACATCCCCAAAACCAGTAATAGGGGCGATTTGTGAAACGTAGCCATCAGAAACTACTTTAACAGGAGCTGCAGGATCGGTTACGATATTAACTCCTAAATATTCAGTTACTGTACCATATACAGGGTTTCTTGTTTTCCCGAATTTTTTAGAAATCGTTCTGCTTGAAACGGGCCATGGTAACTGTCCTTTTAAGGCAGCGAATTTTTGTTCATCCGCTAATAGCATTTCGGAAGTAACGGCTGCTTCTCGTACAATAGGTTTCGAATACTTAGCTACCTCGCGGTTTCGAACACTTTCATCCGCAATTTTTCGAGCGCGAGCTAACTTGATCAGTCGTTCATTTTCAAGCTTTTCAATCTCGTCTGCTTCAGCTATTAATTCATTGAAAGCATTTTGTAGCGCTTCTTTTTGTTGCCTGCTTTTGGTGAGTTCAGCAACGAGTGTGCTTTTTTGACTTCGTATAGTATCAACAGTTTTCTTTTGTTGGCTACGCTGTCCGTTAAGCGTCTGTTTTTCTTCAGTAATTTGCTGAAGCACAACTTTGTTTTTATTCAGACTCTGACGGAGGTCGATCTTAATTTGGTCAAGTTCTTCTTTGCGTTTTCGAATTTGTTGAGCTTGTTTTGCCTTTTGCTCTTCGAATTTCTTTAGATAGTAAGAACGTACCAACATTTCATTGAATGAGTCGGCTGTAAGTAAGAGCTCTAAATTTGTTGAACGCCCATTCTTGTAGGCAAAAAGAATGATTTTCTTATAGTTTTCAATCAACATGTCGAGTTCTTTTTCACGTTGATCAATCTCAGTTTGTGTTAACTCAATCTCTTCTTCAATTTGTTTTTGTTCTTTTGTGAGCGAACCGATTTTGTCGTCTTGTAAGGCAATTAGACTGTTTAAATTCTCAAACTGACGATAAGATTTATTGAATTTTGCTTCGGCTTCTGCAACCCTTTGTTGATAGGCTTTGATGCGTGCATCTAGAACATTAATCTCAGCACGGGTGCTTTCCTGTTCTTTTAGAATCTTTTCGCGTTTCTGGTCATAAGTTTGACCAAAACCAAGAGAGGAGCATACCCCAAGTATAAGTAAACACCCAATAAGCTTAATATGAAGTCTATTTGTCATCGTCTTTGGATCTTTATATCAGATGGGATGTCTAGTGTTAAATTAAGATTTGAAGGGTTTATTTCAAGGCTTCGAATCTGAAATACAACCTGTGAACTCTTATCTGCACTTAATATGGTGATTTTTCTAGGCAATTTGAACCCATCAATCTCACCATAGCTATCATAAATTAAAGTAGAGTAGGGTAACCCTGATATGGGTGATTGTTCAACCCGTTGAATGGTGCCATCTTTTTTTGATGAATACACACGTCCGCCATTGGTTAAGGCAATTATATAGGAATCATCGGTCTGGTAAATGGATGACATCTCGATAGGTTGAACCGTAAAATTCATCAAATAAATGAAATTGAGTGAAGCTAATTCATTCAGACTAGTAGCTCGCCCATCGGTAATGGATACTTTTTGAGCGTACTTATCTACTTTGTTGTACAATAGCAGCGAGTCCGAATCAACAAGCATGCTTCCGCCTTCAATACCGATTCTGTTTTTAATATCTAGCAAACTCAATTCACGATTGGCATTGAAATCAACGGTAATTCGATCATTATTGCCAGGTTCACTTACAATTGCGCGCCCTTTGCCTTTAACACTCATCAAGCTTTCGGTGTAGTTCGGAATTTGAGTCATGATAGAGTCATAACTACTTTTAGCAACGGGTTCAAAATCTTGATTTGTTGATAACCGACTGGCCGAAGAACACCCTATAAAAATTACAAAATATAAGAGGGATGATATTTTAATGGACTGAGAGAACATTTAGAGGGATTGAATCTTTTTTTGGATTTTTTCTAGCGAAGGGTCTTTTAGAAGGGCTTGCCGCCACCACTTTTTGGCTTCTGTTAAATTGTTTAGCTGCTCATAGGCGTTGCCTAAAATTTCAAAGGTATGAGCAGATGCTTCACCACCTTCAACTACATTCAATAAAGTTTCGACAGATTGCTCATAGTCATTTTTACTGAAGTACAATTCGCCTAACACCGTTTTGATGTCACTGTTGCCATCCAAACTAGTTAATGCTTCTTGCAATAATTGCTCTGCCTTTTGAAGATCAGACTGTTGGTGGATGAGGTATTTGGCATATCGAACTTTGCCGTTGTTGTTATTTGGATCATACCGGAGAGCCAACTCAAAGTTTCTTGAGGCTAGGTCATTATTGCCAAGACTGGCATGAACATCTCCCAAAGTGATGAATACAAGCGATTTGAAAGGCCGTTGAGCTGGAGCACGGGATGCACGTTCTAACCATTCAATAGCTGTATTTGAATTGTTTTGGAATAAAAAAGCTGAACCAACAAAAAATTGAATATAGGCGTCATCTGGAAGTGCTTTATTTGCGATTCTTCCTTGCTCTATAACTGCTTCAAAATCGTTTTGAGTACTTAAAATCTGCAGCTTTAACCTCCACGCAGCTTCATTAGTGGAAGAAAGTGCAATTGAAGTGTTTAATAACTCGAGTGCCTTATTGTACTGGAATATGGTTGCATAAAATTCACCACCCAAAGCATAAATTTGGCTGTTTTGTGGAGATTCATTGAATACCTCAGAATAAAATTCATGAGTAATTTCAGCTAACCTAGGTTTTTCAGAGTAGTTGTCTTGAAGACTTTTTAAATACTCTGCAATTCGAATACTGAATGAATAATCACTTTTGGTGCTAAGGCGAAACTGATTTAATAAGAAAGTTTTGGCAGAATCGTACTGTGATTCATTTAGTAGAGCCTGAGTTCGACTAATAACTTCTTGAGGGGTGTATTCTTTCTTCTCGCCTTGTGATGATATCGGCTCACTCCCATTAAGATTAGTAGAATATGCCTTTAATAATTCACTGGTTGTTAAATCATAAGGGTTTAAAGCATGTAGCTTTTGAAGGTGTAATAAAGCAGAATCTTTTTTATTAAGTGCTTCAAAGTTATTGAATAGGGCTAAGTGAACTTGAGAAGGATCAGCTCTAGTATTGAGTAATTGAAGGAGCATCTTATTTGCCGTCTGATAATTCCCAATTTGAGTGTAGGTGTCAATCAGCTTCCATTTAAGTGAGTCATCGTTAGGGTATAGATCTACTAATTTATCCAATTCATCTATCGACCGTTGGATTTGCCCATTTCGTTGATAAACCTCGATCAGCTTTAGGCTGTACCATTTATTTTTGGGGTCAATCTTTAACGCCTGATTTAAATAGAGAGATGCTTTTGCATAATTATTGAGGCTTAGATACAAATCGCCAAGCGCAAAATTTAGACCTTCGAGAGGACCTAGCTTTTCAAAAGCACCAAGTAAGTATTCTTCAGCCTGCTCCAGATTCCCTAATTGAAATGCCTCCATGCCTTGAATGTACATGGAAGTTCCATCCACTTCGTTCGCACTTTGTACTTGCCCAAAGGCATTGAATGCACTTAAGCTTACTAGAAGAAGGGATATGAAAACAGTTTTTGTCATGGTTTGAGTAACGGGCAATAAACTTTGTAAGTGTACAAGTAGTGTAGCTTGATGAAGAAGGTAATAGTATTACAGCACTTATTATATGGATTTTCCTTTAGGGTTATAAGGAATGACCTCATCTAAATAAAGTGCTTCTTTAATGGTGTCGTGAAGTAGCGCTTTTGGGATTTCGTCTATTGATTTGAAATCGATACTTAATACCTGTTTTCTGCCTTTACTTTCTAGAATGCCATGTTCATTAGACAGTTCATAGCCTCTCAAAAAACACAAAGAAATAGCTTCGTTTTTGATAGGGTTTAAATAGCACACCCATTTATTCTGATAATAGAATGGAATTTTATAACGAATTTTTGGAGATAGGGTGGGGTAGGAGCTAAGCAATTTATGTAAGTAGTGGAGCACGTCGTATTGATCTCCCTCAAATTGCTCGATATAGGCTTCTACTTCATGCATGAAAGAATATATAAATAAATAAAAAATGGCCTCCGAAAATTTTCGAAGGCCACTCTCTTAGTGAATAGTCTCTCTTAACTAAAGTCGATTGCTTGCCATTAAGACGATTAAAAAACTAGAATGTTACGACTTTATTGCTCAGAGCTTAGATTTTTATTTTTCGTCTCCAGGCATTTAACTCTTTAAAACCTTTGAGCATTCCTGACCCATACCAGCTGAACCATTCCCCATTAATCAACTCAATGTGGGCGTTAGGAACATATTCTTTGATTTCGCTTATGTGTTTTTCTTTGAAGGGATAGGGTTCACTGCTTAGGAGTACGAGCTCAGGTGATGCCTCTTTCAATTGCTGGAGTTCAATTTCAGGATATCTACTGTAGTCTGAAAAGCAATTCGTTAATTGGTAATGCCTTAGAACATCGTGGATGTAGGTATGGTTTGCTGCTACCATCCAAGGTTCTCTCCAAATAAAGTACGCGGTGTTGATTGGAGAAGTCGCTTCCGATTCAGACAATAGATATTGAATTTCAGAGACTAGGTTTTGCGCCGTTTTTTGAACATTTAATCTATCTCCCAAATTTTCAATTTCATGAAGAGCCTCCACAATGGTGTTGATGTGTGTTACATAAACCGGCACCTTTTTCATTAAGGCTTCAACATCTTCTTTTCTGTTTTCTTCATCGTTGGCAATAATCAGGTCCGGCTCAGCATCCAGTATTCGCTGAATGTTGGGATTCTTAGTGCCTCCCATAATGGGGATGTCTTGAACTTGATCTTCAGGATGAATGCAAAATCGAGTACGACCTACTAATTGATCTTTTAAGCCCAAATCTATGAGCAATTCTGTTAGGCTTGGTACTAATGAAACGATTCGAAGGTTATTTTTATCTGACATATTCAAAGATAATCTGCTTTGCTCTTTCAACATAATGTCCGCCAAAGATATTGGCATGTACTAGCATTGGGTACAAATTGTAAAGGTTTATTCGATCACTAAAGTTAGGCTGAATGGGCGATTTTGATGTATATCCTTCATAAAAACTCGAATCAAACCCACCAAATAATTTAGTCATTGCTAAGTCCACTTCTCGATGCCCATAATAGATAGCGGGGTCAAATATAGCAGGCCCTTGTTGAGTAAAGAAGTAGTTCCCACTCCATAAATCACCATGCAATAATGCAGGTGGCTCTCTGGGACAAATAGCATCCACACATTTATGGAGTTTTTGTAGGTGTGCAGGAGAAATGGATTCTAGATTTCCCTTCTTCTGAACAAGCCGAAGTTGTGGTTCAATTCTTTCAGAGATATAGAAATCAGCCCAGCTTGAGTGATGATTATTTTGCTGATGCAGCGAGCCAATATAATTGGAATGATCTAAACCAAAGGAAGTGAAGGTATTTGCATGCAGTTCTGCTAATCCGATCCCTAGATTATAGGAGTCTTCAAAGGATGGTGATTTATGCTCCTCTAAAAATTCTAAAATCAACAGTTCATGGTTATGGAATTTAACCCCTGGGATTATGAGTGAATGTGATGCGTCTCTGAGTATTTGAAGTCCTTTAGCTTCTACTTCAAACATGTTGTCAAAACGGTCATTAACCTTTATAAAGTAGACACTACTGTTTTGTAGTGTAACTCGATATGCGTCATTAATATCACCCCCATGAACGGGATGAACAGACGTAATTTCCGCATTAAACTCACCTTCAATTACATCTTGGATAGCGGACTTAATCATCTTCAATGAGTGGAGTAAGTTCGTCTAAAAGAGCATCACAACTTCGGTTTATGATCTGATATACATTCTCGAAGCCTTGAAGTCCACCATAATATGGATCAGGTACATTTCCATCTTCAGGGGTAGGGTCGAATTCTCTCATCATCTTCACTTTGTCTTCGAAACGGTTATTCCGGTCTAATGCTTTGATGTTTTTATAGTTTTCAGCATCCATAGCCAAAATGAGGTCGAATTCATTGAAATCGGCATATTCAAATTGCCTTGCTTTAGATGGGAGATGAACCCCATGGTTGTTGGCCGTAGCTTGGCTTTTACTATTCGCAGGTTCTCCTACATGATAAGCGGCTGTGCCTGCAGAATCGATGTAAAAATAAGATGCTAGGCCTTTCTCTTTTACTTTGTGCAACAATAACCCTTCGCCTGTTGGGCTTCTACAAATGTTCCCTAAGCACACAAAAACGATTGCAAATGGATTGTTTTTTGTAATTGGACGATGATAGTTAGGCATTGGAGAAAAAATTTAATGTTTGAAAAAGCCTCAATAGAGGTTCAAAGTGCGGTTATACAGGAAAGAACCCTGTCATATACCACAATCTCATACTAAAGTATTATACTGAACACAATATCAGCTTTAATGTAAGTTTTTGTATATTTGAGGCTTAAAATTATTTGCTGGACAACATATTTATATGTCGAAAAAGTTTAAAGAAATAAAACAGCTTAATTACTCAAAAGCTGAAGTAGAGATACAAAACTGGTGGAAGGACAACCAGATTTTCAAGAAAAGTTTAGATACTCGAGAGGATGGTATACCATTTACCTTCTTTGAGGGGCCTCCAACTGCAAACGGCAAGCCAGGTATTCATCATGTGATGGCTAGAACGGTAAAGGATATGTTTTGCCGTTACAAGACCTTGAAAGGGTTCCGTGTTGAAAGGAAAGCTGGTTGGGATACTCATGGGCTTCCTGTAGAAATCGAAGTTGAAAAAGCACTTGGACTGGAAGGTCGATCTCAAGTTGAAGACTACGGTGTAGCAGAATACAATGCACAGTGTAAAGAAAGTGTTCTGAAATACAAGCACCTGTGGGATGATCTAACTTCAAGAATGGCATATTGGGTAGATCAAGAAAACCCATATGTGACTTTTGAGAACAACTATATCGAATCGGTTTGGTGGGCTTTCAACAAGCTATTTGAAAAAGGATTCGTATATAAAGGATATAAGATCCAGTGGTATTCACCGGGTTCTGGTACCGTACTTTCGTCACATGAGGTTAGTTTAGGTTACAAAGAAACTCAGGATCCATCTATTTATGTGAAATTCCCTGTGGATGGCGATGAAAACACCTTCTTTTTAGCTTGGACAACCACTCCTTGGACTACCATTTCAAATATGGCATTAACAGTGAACCCAAAGCTCACTTATGCTAAAGTATCTTTTGAAGGGGAAAACTTCATTGTAGCAAAAGATTGTGCAGCGGATGTTTTCGGAGAAGGATTCGAGTTTATCGAAGAATATTCTGGGCAGGATTTACTAGGACGTACCTATCAGCCAATTTTTGACTACGCTTCTAAAGAAATTGATAAGTCTCAAGCTTGGAAAGTGATTGAGGCTGATTATGTGACTACTGATGAAGGTACTGGTGTAGTACATACAGCACCCGCATATGGTGCAGATGATTATGATTCGTGCCAAAAAGCGAATATCCCAATGTTCAATCCTATCGATAGAGATGGGAAGTTCACTGATGCCGTGCCTGAATTCGCTGGTCAGTGGTTCAAAGAAGCGGATAAAGACATCGCAAGAGCTATCAAAGAAAAGAATTTGATGTTCCGCCACGAGACTTGTGTGCACAACTATCCATTTGATTGGAGAAAAGGGACACCGTTGATGTCGTACCCTGTTGAATCTTGGTTCATTCGCACTACAAGTGTGAAAGACCGTATGGTTGAGTTGAATAACAAGATCAACTGGAAGCCTGAAAGTACAGGAACGGGTCGTTTTGGAACATGGCTCGAAAATAATGTGGATTGGGCTGTTTCAAGGCAGCGCTATTGGGGAACACCGATTCCTATTTGGGCGAGTGATAAAGACCCTGAATATGTTGAGTGCATTGGAAGCATGCGTGAACTGCGTGAAAAAGCAGGTTTAGCTGAGGATGCAGAGATTGACTTACACCGCCCATACATTGATGATATTACTTGGGATGCTCCTGATGGAGGCACTATGCGTAGAATCCCAGATCTTTTAGATGTTTGGTTCGATTCTGGTGCTATGCCGTTTGCACAATGGCACTACCCATTCGAAAACGATCATGAGTTCAGTTATAACTACCCAGCCGATTTTATCGCTGAAGGGGTAGACCAAACAAGAGGTTGGTTCTATACACTTCATGCATTAGGAACTATGCTTTTCAATGAAGAAGCATTCCGTAATGTAATCTCCAATGGTCTCGTATTGGATGCCAATGGCGAGAAAATGAGTAAGAGTAAAGGGAACACTGTAGAACCTTTCCAGCTTATCAATCAGTACGGTGCCGACACCGTTCGCTGGTATATGATGAGTAACTCAGCGCCATGGGAGAACCTAAAATTTAGTGAAGAAGGGTTGAAAGAAGTTCAGCGTAAGTTCTTTAATACCTTGGTAAACACGTATTCTTTCTTCGCTTTATATGCGAATATCGATGGCTTTACCTACTCTGGATCTCAAATTCCGGCAAATGAACGTCCAGAAATTGACCAGTGGGTAATCTCAAGATTGAACACCACCATCAAAAATGTGGAAGAATTCTTAGAAGATTATGAGCCTACAAAAGCCGCTAGAGAGATGGAAGCTTTTGTGGAAGAGCTAAGTAACTGGTACGTTCGCCGTAACCGTCGCCGTTTCTGGAAAGAAGGCAATACGCTAGATAAAACAGCGGCTTACCAGACATTGTATGAGTGTTTAAAGAGCTTAAGTAAGATGATAAGTCCTATTGCTCCATTTATTGGGGAGTGGCTCTATCAGAACTTAAACGACGTAACGGGACTTGAGGAAGAATCTGTACACGTTTCTTTCTTCCCAACCGTTGAAGAGACGGCAATATACAAGAGCCTAGAGCATAAAATGGATATGGCTCGATTGATTTCATCCATTGTATTGCGCATTCGTAACCAAATTGAAATGAATGTACGCCAACCATTAGCGCGTATTATTCTTCCAATTAAAGATGAAGCTGAACGCGCAGCCATTGAATCAATTAAGGATATTATCCTTGAAGAAGTGAATGTGAAAGACATTCAGTTCGTTGACGATGACTCTGGTATAGTTCATAAATCAGCTAAAGCGAATTTCCCAGTGTTGGGCAGAAGGTTAGGGCCAAAAATGAAAGCCGTTGCCTCAAAAATTTCGCAGTTATCGACAAATGAAATTACTGATTTCGAAAAAAACGGATATATTGACCTAACTCTTGAAGACGGGGAAACTGTTCGGATTGAGTCAGAGGGTTTAGATATAATTCGAACTGGGCTAGAAGGCTGGCAAGTTGAAACAGAAAGAGGATTAAGCGTAGCCGTAGACACGGAGCTATCTCATGAGTTGAAACTAGAAGGTATAGCTCGTGAATTTGTGAACAGAATACAGAACATGAGAAAGGAAGCAGATTTTGATGTTGTTGACCGGATTGTGATTGGTGTTCAAGGCTCTGAAGAAATTAAAGAAGCTGTGGTTTCTATGTCTGATTACATAAAGAAAGAAACCTTGGCTGAAGAAATAAAACTGGAACAATTGGAGGTCTCTGATTTCGATAAGAAATGGGAGATTGGCGAAACGGAATGTGAGATTTCAGTTCGCAGAAATTTAAATTCTTGAGGTGTAGAGATGTCTGAGAATACCAAAACCGAAGAAAGAGTATCACCTTATAGTGATGAAGAACTGGAATATTTCCGTGCTATCATCCAAAAAAAGTTGAAAGAATCAGAAGATGAACTAAACGTACTGCAGCGTACACTACGCGAAAGTATGGAGAACGCTTCTGATGAATCAGCCTATTCTTTCCATATGGCTGATGCCGGAACTGATGCACAGGAACGTGAGAAGACCTATGTACTGTTAAACCGTACGCGAAAATTCATCAAATACCTTGATGATGCCATGAAGCGTATCGATAACAAAACCTATGGAGTGTGCAAGGTAACAGGTAAGAAGATTGCTAAAGGGCGTCTTGAAGCCGTGCCACATACTCAGCTTAGTATCGATGCCAAACTAAAGCGTAGATAATCCTAAGGTTTGAGACAAAAAAAGATATTAGTCTTATCAGTGCCCGCTATAATTGTACTGGGCATTGATCAGCTTACAAAGTGGATCATTAGAACAACTCCTGAGCTTCAGTCGAAAACGTTAATCGACGGCTGGCTAGAGTTTTATTATACCCAAAATCCAGGCATGGCTATGGGTATCGACTGGTTGCCTACACCGGTAATCAGTGGTGTTGCGATTCTCGCAACTATGGGGATTCTCATATATCTGATTAGATCCCTAGATAAGGCATCCATAGGCTATTTAGCTTTTATGGGTTTAATTATTGGTGGTGCACTCGGTAATATCTCTGACCGAATCTTTATGGGTTATGTTTATGGAAATGGTGGAGTACTTGAAGGCCACGTAATCGACTTCATTTACTTCAGTCTTCGAATCAATGATTGGACCGTTTTTCCTTACATCTTTAATGTAGCTGATATCGCAATTTCAGTATCCATCATTAGTCTACTTGTGTTTAACAAGAGATTGCTTCAGCACGATGGAGTAGTGGAAAGTGAAGAATCAAACAACGCTACAGAAGTAGCGGATTCGCCATCACAAGCATAGCGTAATAAATGTTCGATTTTATTTAGAATAGAATTTTATTTAGTAAAGAATTGAATAGATAAAGGACTAGTAAACGCTAGTCCTTTTTTAGTTGGGGTGTATTCTTAATTATTCTCAAAGTGATTTAAGTTCACTCTATATATTCTTTTGTTGAAAGCATCGAAAAGGAAAAGGTAAGTACTCGTTTTCCCCGCATAATGGTAAATTGCTTTCTTTCCATTAGAATTAAATAGTTGATAGGATTTTGGATGTGTAAAATTACCTTCAGGTAAATAAGTAACATAGTTTTCATGGGCCACCAATATTCCATCCTTTACCCAGAAAATTTCTTTAATTAGATTTGAGACGCGGTTTGTGTTCTGGTTTTTAATCTCAGTTACCTTACTGTTAAAGTCGTAATCAGATTCTGAATCAACTAGATTAATTTGCCTAAAAATTTTACCTGACTTCCGTTCGAACAATGTAGGTATGGGCTTATAAGCATAGAAAAAAGTATTTGATGAAGAGTCAAAGTCATAAACGACATTATTGAGCATTACAGGGGTTTCGCCTGGTTTAACAAGGTTGTCTATAATTCCTTGACTAAAGTTTCCTAAAGAATCCCATTCTACTAAAGAAAATTCAGGATGAAGTATTTTCTTCCATAAAATTCTGTTTGAAGCGAGCACAGTTGGTTGATCAACCATCACAGAGGTTGAGATAGATTTTGTTGGCACTCTTCTTATCTCATTCCCTGAAGTATCTAATACTACATATGCCATCAATGCGCTGTCTAATACATAGATATCTCCATTGGGGCTTTTCCCCATTCCAATAGGTTTAAGTATTTCATTTGGGCCGCTGCCGGTTTCCAAAATAGTAGCTATGAAGTTGCCGCTATTATCAAGTTCAACGACTTGACCTAAAAAATCAGAAACCCAATACTTATTCTTTGAAACTTCTACAATTGAATTAGCTTGATTAATCAAGACATCATCACTGCTACCTACATCATAAAAGAGCTCTAAAAATAGAGTGTCTTTAGATAACTCTAATTGAATGTCTATTTCTGTAAAGTCCTCTGATAATTGATTTGAGAAATAATTATCTGCTGAGCTACAATTCAATAGACATATTCCGAAGAAAAGTAACAGAGTTCTCATTATTGATAATTCTAATTGTAGAATCATTATTGATGAAAAGTTATCAACTAGGTATGAAATATTATAGTTGTAAATGCTATAATATTATTAAGATATAGGGTCTAGAATAGTAAATTGCAGTAACATATCATAGGCTTGATATGTACATAGAAACTTTGTTTTGACTCAAATCAAAGTATACTAATGGGAAAGTGATTGGAGACTAGTAAACGCTAGTCCTTTTTTAGTTGGCCTTCTAAAAATTCGATATTGGTATCGATCGGCACTTGATCAACGATCTCAAGGCCAAAGCTCTTAATCCCAATTCGTTTTACGGGATTGTTAGATAGGATTCTGAGTTTGCTCACACCGAGGTTCTTCAGAATTTGAGCTCCGATTCCATAATCACGTGAATCACTTTTCTTAGGATTGTTATCCTCTTCTTCCACGTGACTTCCAAAAGACTCTTGCATCGCTTTTAGCGTGCGTAATTGATTCACTAGCACTGAGCCGCGTTGGTTACGGTTCATATACAGAACGATGCCCTTGCCTTCACGCTCTACCTGCAACATGGCCTGATGAAGTAATTCACTAGTGTCATTTAATCGACTGCCGAAGATATCGCCAATCAAGTCGGAAGAGTGAACTCTGGTTAGTACCGGTTCATCTATAGTCCATGAACCTTTTGTGAGCGCTAAATGGATGTCGCCTGTAAGGGTTTCTTTAAAAGCTCGAAGGGTAAAATCGCCATACATCGTTGGCATGTTGATGTCCATCACTTCATGAACTAACGACTCTGTTGCATTACGATAAGCAATAAGGTCTTTAATGGTGATGAGCTTCATGTTGTACTCTTTAGCCATCTCAATAAGATCAGGCACACGAGCCATTTCGCCATCATCCTTCATAATCTCACAGATGATGCCTACAGGCTTAAGCCCCGCAAGCTTAGCAAGATCGATAGCCGCTTCGGTATGGCCTGCACGGCGCAATACACCGCCTTGAACGGCAAGTAGAGGGAATACGTGGCCTGGGCGACGGAAGTCGCCTGGCTTGGCCTCATCGTTGGTCATTTCACGAATGGTATTAGCGCGGTCGGCCGCAGATATACCTGTTGTTGTTAATCGCTTATGATCAATCGAGATAGTAAAGTTGGCTTCATCAGGGTCAGCCCCATCTGTTACCATATGAGTGAGCTTGAGCTTGTCGGCGTGCTCTTTTGTTACGGGAGCACAAACTAAGCCTCTTCCATGTTTAACCATAAAGTTGATAGCCTCGGTGGTTACCAACTCAGCGGCCATTAGAAAATCGCCTTCATTTTCACGGTCTTCATCATCAACAACAATCACCATTTTGCCATTTTTTATGTCTTCAATGGCTTCCGGGATTGTGTTAAAAGAAAAGGCTTCACTCATCTTGAATAGCTCTTATTTTTCTTTCTTAGCTGGTTTATTTGGATTTACATCCGTAATGGCCGTCTTAAGAAATCTGATTTTTACATTGTTACCTACTTCAACAAGTACAGAATCATCTTCAATTGTATTCAGAATACCTATGATTCCAGAAGAAGTAACAACTTTGTCACCCTTTTTCATTTCAGAAACTTTCTGCTGAATTTCTTTTTGTCTTTTGCTTTGTGGGCGGATGATAAAGAAGTAGAAAACCACAAAGATTGCACCCATAAAAATAAGGCTAGTAAAACCGCTATCGGATCCGCCTTCTGCTGGAGGTGCCATGAATAAGAATGTCAATAAATTCATTTATTTAGATATCTATAGTTAATTGAAGCTCGAAAGATACGGCATTATTCATTGAAAGGCAGAATCTTAATGTTTGAAAAACTCTTGCAATGCTAAGTGATAGCTTTGAGCGAAAAGGCTAAAACCCTCTTTTAGAGGTTATAAAGCGGGGTAATGCCGGGTTGAAGGTGTTATTCTTCGTTATTTGTTGTCTTGATAAGGTTTTTCAAACTATAAGACTTCACACCATTTTCGGATTCTGTGCGAAGATCACCTTCCAAATATTTTATAAGCCATCCCGCTTTAACGGTGGCTTTCAGGGTGTACCATTTATAGAAGAGAATGCCAATAAGTGCAGCCGCAAATACATCGATAGTGTAGTGCCACTCAACGGTGATTAGCCCTAACATTCCCAATATTGCTAATGCCCAAATACCAATTCGTACCCCTGAGTTTTTGATTGCTGCGGTGAGTAACAAGCTTAACACCAGCAGCATGGCGGTATGCCCTGAAATAATACTGTCGCAACAAGTCATGCCAGGGATGCCAATCTCATACCATTCATATGGAATTCCAATAGCCCCAAAGGTAAGGGCAATGCTTCGTCCCAGAACTTCAGAAGAATCAATATAACGGTCGTAGCAGAGAGCAGTAGGACTTGGTAGAGTGGTAACCCAAATAAAGATTGCTCTAATTACCGACATGGTTGAATGCAGAATGAGAAATCTTCTAAAAAGTAGCTGACGTTGTGGGTGGAAGAATAGAACGACTATAAATGTTATAGTCAGGATTAAAATAATGGATGCATGATCGATACTCTGAAATGCCGAAAAAGGCCAAATTCCATGAGCTGCCCAATCATGAACGATATCATACAGTGGTTCACCCTTTATACAAGCCTCTCTAGTTTCGCCATTAGCAAGGAGGTAGGAATGCCCAAATATAATTAAGACATGAATGCCTAATAGTAAGAGTGTGCGCTTAATTGTAGACTTCAACAACCCAAATTAGATTAACTGTAGATATTCATAAACTTCAGAATATACTAATCTGATTATAGATTAAGCTAGAATTAATAAAATGTTTTATTCGAACGCGCATACTCTAGTAATAAGTCGGAAGGTTTAAATCGTGGCCCAAACTCTTCTTGGTATTGCGTTAATAGCTCAACAGCCTTTTGAATACCAAAAGTATCTAAGTAGCGAAATGGGCCACCAGTAAATGGAGGGAAACCAAGTCCAAGAATAGCACCTAAGTCACCGTCTTTAGCAGATAGCAAGATATTTTCTTGCAGGCAATAGGTTGCTTCATTTACCATGCATAATATCATTCTCATTTGAGCGGTTTGAGTATCCGGTTCTGTTCGATTTGAACCACCGAAAAAAGAATAGATTTCGGTATTAACCTGTTTCTTTTTCCCCTCTTCATAGAGGTATAAGCCTTTTTTATTCTTCCTTCCTAAGTAACCCGCTTCTTTTAATTCGGCCGCTTTGGTAGACGATTTAGCACCTCTGGCGTTAAACATGGGCGACATGGTCTCCCCAACATGAGCCCCTACATCTATACCTACTTCATCGAGAAGAGCCATCGGTCCAACTGGATAGCCGAAGTCTTTCATAATCTTATCAAGGAATGGGATAGACGCACCTTCCTCGAGTAGTAAAAGCGCCTCATTCATATATGGGGCAAGGATGCGGGTGGTATAAAACCCAGGGCCATCATTTACAACGATAACGGTTTTGCCTTGCTTAACACCAACGTCATAAGCAGTAGCTGTAACCCAGTCTGCAGTATGTTCCGTTTTTATGATTTCCAGTAAGGGCATTTTTTGAACAGGTGAAAAGTAATGCATTCCTATAACGAGCTCGGGGTTTTGAGCACCTTTTGCAATGTCGGATATTGGCAATGACGAGGTGTTACTTGCAAAGATAGTGTCGGGGTGGGTATGTGCCTCAACCTCTTTGCTGATGGTATGCTTTAGGTTTAGGTCTTCAAAAACCGCTTCGATAACTAAATCTGTTTTATGAAATCCTTCATAACTATCTGTACTTACCATTCGGCTCATCGTCTGATCACGATCGCTTGTAGTGATGATTCTCTTCTTTACTTTTTTCTGAAGATCATCATAAATCGTTTGCTCCCCTTTGGCAGCCGCTTCTAAATCACGGTCTTTTAAAATTACCTGAAAGTTCCCTTTGTTAATACTCACATCAGCAATGCCGGATCCCATAAGGCCTGCACCTAATACCCCAATGTTGTTAACAGGGCGAACTAATTCCTTCTGTGGATTATTTTTTGCGCCTGTCATTGCGAAAAAGAGCTCCACTAAAGCTCTAGATTCCGTGGTGGCTCCTAATTCACCGAATAATTTAGATTCGTTTTGAAGACCTTTTTCTACACCATGTTTAAAGCCATACTCAACGGCTTCAATAATTTTAAGTGGGGCAGGGTAATTGCCTCTTGTTTGTGCTAGGGTCTTTTTTCGAGCTTGAGAAAAAATGATAGATCGACCAATAGGGTTTCCTTCCAACACTTTTTCAGTGAATGAAAGCTTTGGCTTTCTAGTGAACTTTCCTGCTTTAATGTTCTCAACAGCTTTAATGCCTACATCAACTAAAATATCTTTGTGAACCAGCTCATCTACTAAACCAATTTTATGTGCGGAACGGGCAAATATATTTTTACCGGTAAGCATATAGCTAAGCGATTTTTGAATCCCTACAAGTCGAGGGAAGCGTTGGGTGCCACCAGTACCAGGAAGTAGTCCTAGTTTAACTTCAGGAAGTGATAACACCGTTTTCGAATGGTTGCTCGCAATTCTGTAATGGCAGGCAAGAGAGAGTTCCACACCGCCACCCATACAACTTCCATGTATGCCCACCACTATAGGCTTAGGAAAAGATTCTATTCTATTTAAGATGGTATGACCGTCTCTGCTGAGTTGCTCTATTTCTTCGGCAGTTTCTCGTGCTTTGAACATTTCAATATCAGCACCCGCAATGAAGTTGTGATCTTTGCCACTTACTAATACCGCCCCATGTATATCCTCCGATGACTCTATGTGGTCGAGGAGGCCTGCGAACTCTTCCATGAGTTCTTCATTCAAAGTGTTTACACTAGATGAAGGAGCATCTAAGGTTATAACGGCAACGTTTTTGATATTCGAAATAGATAAAATACTCATGATGGATACCTCTCTAGGATAATAGCATGACCTTGTCCACCAGCTGCACATGCTGTTACTAAGGCAAATTGATGATCTTCTTTGATAAGCCTATTCGCTGCTGACGTAACGAGTCGGGCGCCCGTAGCCCCAAATGGGTGACCTAGCGATAATGAGCCACCTCGAGTATTAATTTTTTCCATAGGGATTAAGCCAATTTTGTCTTCGCGGCCGAGTTTATTTTTTGCGAATTCAGTAGAATCGAGTGCGGCTAGTACGGCTAATACTTGCCCTGCAAATGCTTCATGGATTTCAAATACACCAATGTCATTCAATGTGAGATTCATGTCATCCAACACTTTTGGAGTAGCATAAGCAGGACCTAAAAGGAGCTCATCTTTGGGGTCTTGGGAAACAAAAGCATAACTGCGTAGATAGGCTTTAGGTTTCAAGCCTAATCGCAATGCTTCTTGTTCTTCCATAATCAATGTGGCTGAAGCCCCATCTGTTAAGAAGCTAGCATTACCTGCCGTAATGGTACCATGCGGCTTTATAAAAGCGGGTCTAAGCTTAGAAAGCCTTTCAAGGGTAGTGTCGGCTCTGAAGCCATTATCCTGTTCAACGATGTTAAATTTGGGAGGTACTTTAACTGGGAATAATTCTTCATCAAGGAGTCCCTGCTCGGTAGCTTTAGCGGCCATCAAATGGGAACGCATTGCATATTCATCTTGGTCATGCCGACTAATGTTAAAATGAGCAGCCATTCTATCAGCACTTTTACCCATGGTTTCACCTGTGCTAAATTCGGCGATAGCTGGTAACTCTGGTAAAAAATCTTTGATTCCGAGCCCTTTAAAAAACTTCAAGAAGTCTAAAGGTGATTTATATTTCCTAGCAGCTAATACTTTCTGGCGGAACTTCTTTTTGAACCGAACGGGAATATCCGACATAGTTTCGGTTCCCCCTGCAATTATCATTTTAGCCTGACCTGTTTTAATAAGATCAATTCCACTAGCGATAGCTTGGTTAGAAGAGATACAGGCAAGTGAAACAGTAAAAGCGGGAACAGAGTTAGGAATGCCAGCTCCAAGAGCACTTTCGCGAGCTATGTTACTGGTTTTCACTTCTTGGATTACGTTACCCATTATAACCCGATCAATCTGATCTAGAGGGATGTCATTTCGGGCTAGCAAACCTTGTATGGCATACCGGCCTAAGTCGTAAGCCATTAAATTATTATACTCGGTACCAGATTTTAAGAAGGGAGTTCTTATACCATCAACAATAACAGGGGTGTAGGAAGTGGTGCTCATAGGTATTCGGGATTTAATTGATGCTATAAGTTAACAGTGTTAACCAATAAATCAACAAATTAGAAAAATTTTCTTTGTCGGGATTTGAAATGTTCATATATTTGTCGCCCTTCAAGGGGGCGATTAGCTCAGTTGGTTTAGAGCACCTCGTTTACACCGAGGGGGTCGGGGGTTCGAGTCCCTCATCGCCCACATTACAAAAGCTATCCATTCGGATGGCTTTTTTTGTATGATAAAGGTAGTTTTATCAAAAATCTTGAACACTACCGTTTAATAGAGTTGGTTTCATATAGTAACCCTGAGCTTTTGCGTCGATTTGAACAAATACATTTCTAATCTCATCTACTAATCTTTCTTTTCTTCAAATCTATTGACAGTTTCTAATATGCTTTTGGTATTAGCTATTTCAACAAGGCACCATCGATTACCTAAGTCTCTGAACATTGTTTTTATTGATAGAGTAGTATCATATTCTGAGTCATAAAATTCAAAACCTACATAAGCTATTTTCCCATCATTTTCGATGTAAGATGGTTGACCAAATTCTAAATTGAATATGCCTTCATAATTCAAGTTTAGACCTTCGGTTATTTGAGTATCGTCTTCATGCGAACCTGTACCCCCGTTTTCAACATACCTAATAATTCTTTCTTTTATGAAATCTGTCATTCTTGGTTTCATTAATTGTGCCAGTCCAGTGCCAAATTCTTTAGCGATATTATTTTCTTCTCCAATAGATTCATATGATACTTCCAAAACATCATCAATGAACCTTGATATTAAAGTTTCAATATCAACGTATTCTTTGAAAGTGGTTACATCGCGATGTTCAATTGAACTCTTTATTTGACTAAGTGCGTAACTCAGTGTAGTTGTCCAGTACCAATAACTTGACAGCGAAATTAGTAGAAGAGTAATAACTACTATCGAAACCTTTTTCATTATTAAACCATTGTTTTTTAGTATTGTAATCAAATAACTTAAATCATTACAGAATTATCAATTAAATATCAGATTATGATCTTAGATTTTTTTTGTATCCGCCAGTCTCGATTGAGGTGCAACACATTTGATCTAAGTTTGCACAGTTAAATTATTTAACGCCCCACTAATTGCTCAGCCCAACTATCATTTATTAGATACATAATTGGAATGATACCCCCTTTATTATTGTAGGAATTGTTCGATTAATACGTGTATGATTTCTCAGAAAAATTATTTTTATTATTATCTTATATAATCTGATATATAAATTATTCTAAATAATCTTCTTGTTATGGATATAAAATTCGTTAAGCGCTCTACTATAAAATCTACCAAAAAAAGAACCTCAAAGTTTAAGCCTCTACTAGAAGCTATTGATAAATTGAAGCCTGGTGGGCAAGCAATTGAAGTTTCATATACGAGCGAAAAAAATATTAACTCGATGCGAACGGCTGTATATCAGTATTGTAAAAACAAAGATTTTAGTATTAAAAGTAGAAGAGACGCCGCTAATAAGAAGATTTTCTTTTTCAGAGATAAATAGAAAATTCAATTTTTGATTTAATATTCATTTTATACATTCTTTGATCATTAATAATTATCAAAGAGGTATGAGCTTAGAAAAAGCATCAAGTATACAGAATGATAAAAGATTCAGTAGAGAGCATCTGTTATCATTATATAATCAAGTAAGAGCATTTAGTCATCATTTAGTTGACCCCTTAGAAATTGAGGATTTCGTAATACAGCCCATGGAAAGTGCGAGTCCCACTAAGTGGCACTTGGCTCATACCAGTTGGTTTTTCGAGACCTTTGTTTTGGAGAAATTTGATGACTCTTTTCAAAGTTTACATCCACAGTACGCTTATTTTTTCAACTCATACTATCTACAAACAGGAGTGCCATTCACACGAGCCAAGCGTGGCTTGCTATCGCGCCCAACGGTAAAAGAAGTATTTACTTATAGGGAATATGTAGATGATCAAGTTCGAAATTTTATTGAGCAATGCGATGATTCAGTCTGGGAAAAAGCGTCGGAAGTTGTTGAAATTGGAATTAATCATGAGCAGCAGCATCAAGAGCTGATCTTAACCGACTTAAAATATCTATTAGCTCAGAATCCGTTATTGCCTACCTATAAAAAGACGGTTAACGTGGATGGAAGTACACCCTCCGATATAAACTGGATTTCATTTTCTAAAGGTATAGTTGAAATTGGGAATGAAGGAAATGAATTTACTTATGACAATGAGCATCCTAAGCACTCCACATTTGTTCAAGATTTCGAATTAGCCGACCGCTTAGTAACTGTTGGGGAATACCTTCAGTTTATGGAAGATGATGGGTATAAGCGGTCCGAGCTTTGGTTAGACGAAGGGTGGAGCGCGGTTCAGGCAGAAAGCTGGGAAGCCCCATTGTATTGGTTTATAAAGGAAGGGGTTTGGCACATGTTTACCTTATCAGGTGTGCAGCCTATCAACAAAAATGAGCCGGTTACCCATGTAAGCTATTATGAGGCAGATGCCTTTGCTCGATGGAAAGGCGTGCGTTTACCTACTGAACAAGAGTGGGAGCATGCTTGCGGAGCGCAACCTATAGAAGGGAATTTTGTGGATAATGATCTTATGCATCCCGTTGCAGCTTCGAATAAAGAGGGCTTAAAACAAATGTATGGAGATGCGTGGGAGTGGACCATGAGTAGCTACGCTCCCTATCCAGGATATAAACCTTTACCGGGTGCTCTTGGTGAATACAATGGGAAATTTATGGCCAACCAATATGTATTGAGAGGTGGTTCTTGTGCTACTTCGAAATCTCATATCCGAAAAACATACCGGAATTTTTTCCATGCTGATGCACGTTGGCAGTTCAGTGGAATCCGCCTAGCCAAATAACTTTTAAATATTGAACTGTTGACAAATAAGAATACCATGTTGAAAGAAGTCATTGCTGGTTTGACTTCTACTCCTAAAACACTACCAAGTAAATATTTTTACGATCAACGAGGGTCGGAGCTTTTTGATGATATTACTGAGCTAGAAGAATACTATCCCACTCGTACAGAGCGAGCTATACTTAAAAAATATGTGGATGAAATTGAATCACAACTTGGGCAAAATATTCTGTTGATAGAACCCGGAAGTGGAAGCAGTGAAAAAACTAAAATCCTATTAAAACGCATGAGTAACATAGGCTGCTATATGCCTATGGATATATCAGGAGATTATTTACTGAAAGTAGCTGAACAACTACAACAGGAGTTCCCCCACATTGAGATAAAACCTTTATCTATCGACTATACTCAGCCATTCAAGCTTCCAGATGATAGTCCGAATGCACGCCGTGTGGTGTTTTACCCTGGCTCAACCATTGGCAACTTCAAAAGAGATAAAGTAGACCAGTTTTTAAAGGTTATTTATCATCTTGTGAAAGACGGTGGCGCTTTTTTAATAGGTGTTGATTTGAAGAAAGATATATCGGTGTTAGAAGCAGCCTATAACGATAAAAAAGGGGTAACAGCGGCTTTTAATAAAAATATACTCTCGCATATAAACTCTGTGATTCACAGCAATTTTGATGCAACCCTTTTTGAACATAAATCCATTTGGAACGAGGATAAAGGTCGTATAGAAATGCATCTTTTTGCAAAAGAAAGCCATGAAGTACAAGTAAATGGAACCACGATCAGTTTTGAAGAAGGGGAGTCGGTTCACACTGAAAATTCACACAAATATACGCTAGAAGGCTTTGCCCAACTTGTAAGTAAATGGTTTGAGGTGAAGAAAGTTTGGACCGATGAAAACCAATATTTTAGTCTTCAGTATTTGGTGCCCAAATAGAAATTTCTGTAAAAAATTTACTTATTTAAGTTTGTACTGATTTACAACAAAACCAGAAGATTTACTGGCCACTAGAGCGTTTAATATATTATTTGTAGCATCATAATTGAGGTCAGTAATGCCTAATATGTCGCCATCAGTCGGGATTTCAATACGTTTAACAAATGATAGACTGTCATCTTTGATCTTGAATCTTCGAATAACTAAAGCATCATTTTTTTCGGCGTCGGTAAAAAAGAACACATGATTGTCAGTAATGCTTAACATTCCAGCAAAACTAATGAGGGGCTTTTTATTGCTAACAATTTCCTCTCGTGTTAGAGATACATCGGAATCACTAAAGGATTTTTGAAAGGTCTCAAATTCTGTAAGGTCAATAGATTTTATCAGCGAATAATCATTCAAGTCATAAATCTGATAAATAGGTAGGAATGCAAAAAGGACATGGAGTTTATTGTCAATGACTTCATAATAATTGCGATATACAAAAGCTGTGGCTTCATCTTCAATCACTGGAAATTCTCCAAATTGATGAATTACATTACCTTCAAAGTCGAGCACATGGAAGAGTTTTTCTTTTGATAAGTCGGTAGTAAATGCTTTAGTCTTTATTCCTGTAATTAATTTATTCCCATTTAAAAACAAAGTTGGTCCTCTGAAGTAATAGTCAACGGGATAGGTGGATATGAACTCTCCTTCATCAGAATGAAAGTTTAGTGTATAATTTGAAACGTCATAGGTTAATATAGTATCGTTTCTAGTGTCTATAAAAAAACCACCAGAAAACTCACCGGGTCCTCTTCCTTTTCTTCCATATGAACGCAAATAATTACCTGATGAATCATAAATTTTAATATTGGCGTTAGCCGCATCAGGTATAATAATTTCACCCTTTAAGTTTTGTTCAATACTTCGTGCTCTTCCAATCAGGCTCTCATAACTTCCTTCACCACCAAATTGATTGATAAAAGATAGCTGTTCACTTTCAAATGTTTGAGGTTTTGAACATGAAAATAAACAGAGTGCTAAAACAAGAATGATTGAATACAGGGATTTCACAAAGGTAATAGTTAGGCTCAAAAAGTTGATTTATAATAAATATTGATGAATTTAAAACCAATTCGTCAATCAATATTAGCCTATAGCTAGCGGTAAGAAGTATATCACTGTGTATTTACACCCGCCCAATCTAAATAGAGCTTTCTAACTTCAGCGATGTGATCTTCTAAGTTATCAGGCGACCACGATACTGTAGCAATAGGAGGATGAATGGTGGCTATAATCTCTCCCTTTTTCGACATAAGAGAAGCTCCTTTGCTTAGTTCATCATTACCATCGAAGTAGATAGGTACAATAGGGTAGCCTAAGTCCATAGCCATTCTAAAAGCTCCTTTTTTGAATGGGCCTATGCGTCCCTCATGCTTTCGTGAACCTTCTGGAGCAATAATCACACTGAGGTTGTTATTCTTAAGTCGATCATAGGTTTTTTTGAGGGTAGCAACAGCGTGTTCACGATTGCTTCGTTTAATGAACACTTGTCCAGTAAGCCGGCCAATGATGAAGAAGAAAGGGATGTACTGTAATTCCCATTTAACAATAATTCTAAAACGCTCGAGAGCGAGGGATAGAAAAGCGGGAATGTCTAAAGTTGAACTGTGATTAAAAATATACACTGCCGGACCTAAATCCTTCGGACGGAGATCAACTTTTGTGAATTTTATACCGAGTATGAATAAAACAGGTCGGCCAAGGTAAGCGGGAAAAGTGCGAACAATCCAATCGGTAGCTTTCCCAAAGCTTAGAAGAGTAAGGATGATGATAAGAACCGCAGCAATTGCTAATAAAAGCATGAATACAAACATACCAATGAAGCTGCGAATATATTCTGTAGGGCTAAGCTGGGTACTCATGGTATGTGTTATCGAAATGCGTCTTCAATATGATTAAAGGCAGGAGCTTTTCCTTTTTCATTTAAGATACCGATTACGTCGAATCGCATAGGAGAGCCTTCCATTTTCCGTTCATACATCCAGGCTTCAGCCGCTTTAAAAACATGCTCTACTTTCACTTCGCTCACGAATTCTTCTGGCTTACCGAATTTATCGCTGGATCTCATTTTGACCTCAATAAAAACGATGGCGGTATCATCATAAGCTACAATATCGACCTCCGATTTTTCGAAGAAATAGTTTCTTTCTAGGATTCTCCAACCCTTAGATTCTAAATATGCGCATGCGAGTTCTTCACCTTCATTGCCAATGTCGGTGGTGGTTTTCTTAGTCATTCTTTTTTGATCCAATCAGTGATTCTTTTACTTCAACAAGCTTAATGAGCTGTTTTAGGAATCCTAAGTTCTTTTTATTGATATAGGGCAGTAGTGCATCCGTAAAGCGTTCAAACATCTCCAAAAACTCATTGTAATTTTCAATGCGTTCTTTAAACTCACGGCTTTCCTCATCTTCTAAACCGCCAGCCTCAAGTGTTTTGATGCAATCCTGTAATTCTGCTCGAATGGGGGCGATTTCCCTTTGTTGCCGCTCACGAATTATCGTAGATACAATATTCCAAACGTCAGTTTCGGCGCTATAATAATCTTTTCTATCTCCGAGTTTTTGCTCCTTATGAATCAGCTCCCACTCGAGTAAACGATGCAAATTCATATTAGCATTACCTCGACTTATACCCAGCTTTTCCATGATGGAATCCGTATCAAGGGCCTGAGATTCCGCATAAAGAAGGGCATGGATTTGCGCCATCGTTTTATTGATTCCCCATGCCGATGCCATATCTCCCCAGAGCTTAACAAACTTATCTAAGGCTTCAGTGTATGCTTCGTTTCTTTCCATGAGTTTAATAAACGGTTATATCGCTATTCAAGCAAAATAATGAGCGTTGAATATACGATGCTAAGAAGTTAAGGAGGAAGTTACTTTTGAAGTTCTTTAAGCATTCTCATTACTTGTAAATCGCCAAAGCCTAATTCGGGGTAGAAGCGGGTGAATTCCTGAAAGATCAGTCCAAAATTTTCAGCTCCATGTAAATCGAGCATTATTTTCAGTGTTTGTGTAGGGCTTTTTGAATGCTCATCGGGATTATGCAATACGATATTGGCTTTGGTTGCCTTAAGTAGAAAAGGAAATTTCTCTTCAACTTGTGTAGCCAATGTGTGAAGTAGATAGTAATTCCCTTTTGCATACTCTAGCCAAAAATTAGCAAGTAGGTGAAGGTCGTCTAATTCCAACCTCAGTTTGTTTGAATAAGCATTCAATAGTTCCTCTGTTTGCATTGATGCAAAACTGTAGGGGTGCTCTTTGGAGGGTAATACTAGATAGACACTAGATCCTTGTAAATCTGTTTTCGAAAGCAAGTAGCAGGCGAACCAAAGATTCACTTGGCAAAATAAATCCTCTTCAAACCACAAGTGAATGTTACTATTCGGAGGTATGCTTGATATTTTTTTGAATTCAGATACAGAACTGGCCTGATAATCCATGGTTGAGTCGCCATAGGCTGTAGCCAAAAACTGTGCTCTCTTTTCAAAAAGGTCTTCAATACTTTCATGTTGAACAGGGCCGTCCACTAAGCATTCACGCAAAACAATAAATTCGCCTTTAACTAGGTGATGTTCATTTATGTATTGAAGAAGAGAATCGCCATTCAGAATATGGTATGTGCTCATGTTTAAAGATGTAGTAGAATCAGAGCTACTAAGGCGGGTAGTGCTTGAATAAAGAATATTTTTTTATTGGCTGTAATAGCTCCAACAACGCCTGCTATCACAATACAGGTCAAAAAGAAAATGGAGATATAAAAGTTCCACTGGTGATCAGAAATAAAGAAGGTCCAAATCAGGCCAGCAGCCAAAAAGCCATTATAAAGACCTTGATTCTTGGCAAGAGAAGCGGTTGTGGCAAAATATTCTTTTGAAAATCCTTTAAATACTTTGGGTGCTCTTGTTTGCCACGCAAAAGATTCGAGCCAAAAAAAGTATAGGTGCAAGAAAGCAACAAGGCCAATAAGAATTTGAGTAAAAGTATGCATGGCAATCCGATTAGTTTATGCAATCTAGAAAGCACAGCCTTTATATCAAAGTATTGCCACAGTAATGAGGCCCGCCGTTAGTGTACGGTGAGCGTAGCTAATCCTTCTTGAAATCTATTCATTGCGTCTTCAAGGTCACTCATCGCTGCGGCATAGCTCATGCGAAGGCCATCGGGTTCACCAAAAGCATCTCCAGGAACAACCGCTAAGCCAAACTCATCCAGTAAGTAAAGGCATAATTCCGTAGAATTTTGAATCGTATCGCCGTTCGGCTTTTTAGCACCTAAATAATGTGAAATATCTGGGAATACATAGAATGCCCCGCCCGGAGTGAAACAGCTTACGCCTTCAATTTCATTGAGAGAAGCAACCATGAAGTCACGTCGTTTTTTGAACTCTTCTCTCATTGCTAGAACTTCGTCCAAAGGACCATTGTACGCAGCTTCAGCCGCTTTTTGAGAAATGGATGAAGGAGCAGAAGTTTCCTGGCTTTGAATTTTAGATACGGCTGTTACCACATCAGGGTGAGCCGCTAAATACCCTAGGCGCCAGCCCGTCATTGCAAATCCTTTAGAGAAACCATTTATCAGTACAACACGATCTTTAAGGTCGGGAGCAGCATTTAGTATACTTACATGATCGCCTTCGAATACGATGTACTCATAAATTTCATCCGATATGATATAGATATTCGGGTGCTTGCGTAATACATCTGCTAGAGCTGCTAGTTCATCTTTAGAATAGCACGAACCCGTTGGGTTACTTGGAGAGCATAAAATAATCGCTTTCGTTTTCTCAGTAATCGACTCTTCTAATTGGCTCGGTGTAAGCTTAAAATTGTTCTCAAAGGATGTTCGAACAATTACAGACTCTCCCTCAGCTAAGCGAACCATTTCAGGATAAGAAACCCAGTAAGGAGCAGGTATTATAACTTCATCTCCTTTATCGATGAGTGCTAGAAGACTAAAGCCCACCGACTGTTTTGCTCCATTCGAGCACACAATTTGAGCGGCATCAAATTCGAGATTGTTATCACGTTTAAGCTTTTCAACAATAGCCGCGCGTAACTCAGGGGTACCTGTATTCATCGTATATCCATGGAAACCATTCTGAATAGCTTCGATAGCAGCGTCACAAATAAACTGTGGTGTTTTGAAATCAGGTTCGCCTGCACTTAGCGATACAATGGATTTACCTTGACGCTTCAGCTCTTTTGCTCGTCCTGTTACTTTTAAAGTAGCAGAGGGTTGTAGTTGCTGAGCTCGTTTTGAAATCATGAATACGGTTGTTAAAAAGTTTTTTGTGGGGGCACTGAAAATCCCAAATAACTAGATAAAAGGGAATAGGGTGTTCGTAGATAAATGAATCTATTTCTCGGCTCTATTTTGCTGCTGTTTTTTTTCTAAGGCTTCAGCAACTAATGGGGGTAAAAATGAAGTCATATCTCCGCCCCAGTACGCCACTTCTTTAACTAAAGAGGCCGAAATAAACGTGAAGTGCTCATCAGGCATTAGAAATACGGTATCCACTTCAGGAGCGAGGCGTTTATTAGTTAAAGCCATTCTAAATTCATATTCGAAATCAGAAATCTGGCGAACACCTCTAATCAAAGTATTGGCTTTCATTTTTTGTGCATGATTCACTAACAAACCTGTAAACTGATTTACTTCGATATTAGCACCCCAGTCTTTGTCTTTGATGCACTGCTTAATCAGTTCTACTCTTTCATCACCGGTGAATACAGCCTTTTTACTGTTGTTCACGGCAACTGTAACAATCACTTTGTCGAATAGGTTAGTAGCTCGTTCCAGAATATCTAAATGACCGTATGTAATTGGATCGAACGACCCTGGGTATAAGGCTATATGCTTCATGGTTTCACTCATTCTTGGTCAGGGTTTTCTTTTGAAAATATACTTACCGTAGTACGTCCATAGGCTTTGCTGAAAAAGCATAATGGGTGGTCATCGTAATTATGATATTTATCATGCTCGAGAATTAACCAGCCAGAAGGTTCTAACCAGTTTTCTTCAAGGATTAGCTCAATCATTTCCTCCATCCATTCGTAGTCGTAGGGTGGGTCACAGAAAATGAAGTCGAAGGGCATTGCCATACCAGCTAAGAAGCGTTGTACATCAGATACTTGAGTACTGATCTGCTTGGCTATACCAAATTGTTCAGCTGTTTTTTCAATAAGGGCTACATTCTTCGGGTCTTTTTCAATAAAGAGTACCGATTTAGCTCCTCGCGATATAGCTTCAAAACCCAGATTACCTGATCCACCAAAAAGATCCAGCACTTTCGCATTATCTAAGTACTTGTACACTTCAATTTTATTGAAAATACTTTCTTTAGTGCGATCAGTTGTTGGCCGAACTTCTAATCCTTTTGGAATCGTAATTCTTCGTCCTTTTAATTTTCCGGTAATAATTCTCATAGCTAGAAATCGATCTTCGAGAGGGCTTGAATTGTAAATATCACTTTATTGACATTCTCTGAACAGAGAATTTAACATTAATTAATGAGCATTTTTAGTGCTCACACAGATTAAAAATCTAAGGCTAATAATATAGCAGGAAATGCAGCGGCTAAATCGAAGCCATAAGTTTCTTCTTCGGCAATAACTCCGATTTGAGAAAGAGAGTTTAGATGCACGATTTCAGAACTACTGTCCCAGTAACTTCGAAGTGTTTGTTCGGTCTCGTGGGTATGGTGCCCAAACAAAAATATATTCTCGTGTAGTCCTCTCATCCATTTAGAATGCTGAGCTTGTTGGAGCCAATGATAGGGCACGTCTTCAATTTGATCGAACTGAATGTACGTGGCAGCTCTAAATTTGCCCAGTAGATAAGAAGTGATGGTGAGTACATTTTTATGGCACCCAATCATGAGGTAGGAACCACCTGGCTTAGAAAAGCTCGACCACTTTTGGGCGATTTCAAAATCGCTAGTGAATTCCGTAGTGGCAATTTTACTAGTCAGTTCATCAAAGCCGTGCATGATAGCCCTACGGCGTAAGCACAGAAATTTATATTCTGGTTTACTAAGTGCATGCCAAGTAGGCTCAATATCTTTTCGTTCAACGCCTTTCATTAATATTGAAAGATGATCTTCACGCTCATCGGCGTTATCGTACACTACTTTAGGTAAAACAGTCCAGCATTCATCACCGGGATGAGTTAAAGCTCGAACAGATTGGATTTTGTGTTGCTGGAAAATATTCTCAAAACTTTTTTGAAGGAGAGGAAAGTGTTCTGAGTGAAGGGTTGTAATGGCTTCGTTAACATCAAAGTTGAAATCATACGAGCCAATACGAAAAAGGTGTTTGCTGTTCTGCGGATCATTTAATGCATAGAAAAGCCGATCCGCAAAAAAACAAACACCTAGATTTGAGGTGGATTCGCTCATTAATTCCAGCTAGGAGCGTTTCTCATGGTAGTTCTTTCAAGACTACCAATAGTGTCGTCTGTTCCTGGATCTTCCAATAAGTATAACGGAGGGCGAATAGTGTCGTTTACGGTATAAACGAATTTGGCGCCATCACGAGGTGAGTATACGATTTGGTTGATATCGTCTACTTGGAACATGCTATCGCTTCTCATTGATAACATAGAATCTGTTTGAACAAACTGTACTACTGAATCAAGACCACCTTCAGTTGGCGGGAATTTTCCGAAAGTATTTTCATACTGAACGAGAACATCTTTAATCGCTAACATTCTGGTGCGCACGCGCTCAGTCATTTCTTGTTTCTCTATTACTTCTTGGTAAGGAGTAATGATAGAATCGTAAAGAACATAGGTTAACCCTATGATTATAATGCCCAAAACGATGCTCAGTACTTTATTGCGCGTATCAATATTCATGTGAGGTAAATGTCAGTTAATTGTAAATGGTTTCAGAACTTGAAGAGCTAAAAATACATTGGCACCTCTATAGATGCAACCATCCCAAAAGTTTGCGCTACAGATGAACAATAATTTAATATGCCTTCTTCAAATAGTAACGTATTATTGAGGCTTAAAAAAAGCCAAAGATTTTGAATAAACGAGTACTCGCACTTGCTATTCCAAATATAATAAGTAACATCTCTGTTCCACTGCTTGGAGCCGTTGATACCGCTGTTATAGGGCATTTAGAGCACGTTTATTATCTAGGGGCGATTGCTGTAGGGAGTATCATTTTTGATTTTATTTTCTGGGGATTTGGCTTTTTGCGCATGGGTACAACCGGCCTGGTTGCGCAAGCATATGGAGAAAATAATGCACACAAAACTAGAGTAATATTATACAGAGTTTTACTTGTGGCAGGGGTAGGAGCAACCGCAATCATGCTTTTACAATATCCCATTATTGAACTGGCGCTAAAAATAATAGATGCTTCACCCGAAGTAGAACAGTTTACAAGAGTCTATTATCAGATCAGGATTTTCTCAGCGCCCGCAACGCTCGGTTTGTTTGCAATTAATGGGTGGTTTCTGGGAATGCAAAATGCACGCTATCCAATGGTGATTACCATCTTTCTAAACATATTGAATGTTGCCGCCAATCTAATATTCGTGTTTAAATTCAATATGACTGTAGACGGTGTGGCTTGGGGAAGTTTAATTTCAAGTTATATCGCACTAGCCCTCGCTTTTACTCTTTATAAGTTCAAATATGATAAGGTTAAAATACAGATAGCATGGAATGACCTTATTGAATTGAGCGAGCTCAAGAAATTCTTCACCGTTAACAGAGATATTTTTATTCGCACGCTGTGCCTCATTTTCTCCTATGCCTTTTTTACGGCTACTTCCGCCAAATTAGGCGATACTTGGTTGGCGGCAAATACCATATTGCTTCAGTTGTGGTATATCAGTTCGTATGCTGTTGATGGCTTTGCTTATGCCGCCGAAAGTTTAGTAGGTAGATATTTAGGTGCACAAGATTTCAAACAAATGAGGAAAGCCATTTGGGTGTGTATGTTTTGGGGTTTGGCTTTTGGAGCCTTTGGAACAATGATGTACGGTATTTTTGATCGCGAACTAATTGCGATTTTCACGGATAAGCCCAAGGTAATTGAAGCGGCTATGGTGGTAGCTATTTGGCTAATTGTAGCTCCGATAATAAATAGCATCTGTTTTATATGGGATGGGGTGTATATAGGTGCAACGGCAACATCGGCTATGAGAAACTCCATGCTCATTGCTACGATTCTGTTTTTCGCTCCGGTTTATTATATCGTTGAGCCGTATACAGGGTATCACGCGCTATGGATTGCTATGACATCATTTATGGTTGTACGGGGTGTGACATTAACTTTATTTGCAAAGAAAGAGTTATTCGATGCTTTTAATTTGAAAGGAGCTTGATATGAAACAGATTCTGATACTTCGCCATGCAAAGTCTAGCTGGGAGCAAGAAAACCTGAAAGACTTTGATCGACCCTTGGCACCTCGTGGGATTCATGATGCGCCCATGATGGGCGAATTTCTTCGAGATATAGGGGAAAAGCCACAGCAGGTTATTTCGTCAACAGCTCAGAGAGCAAAAGAAACATCACAATATGTAGTAGATGCTTTTGGCGGCGCTGTGAATGAAGTTCAATGGGACGAAGATTTGTATTACGGGAATGCGGAATCATATTTGGAAGCCATACAACGCCAAGACGATCGAGTTGATCGAATTATGTTAGTAGGCCATAACCCAATGGTTGAAGCCATTACCAGTGGTTTAGTGGGTTCGCAAAATCAAGCGTCGGTTCGAATGCCTACCGCGGCACTAGTTTGTGTTCAAACCTTTGCAATAAGGTGGGAGCAAATAAATTGGGGCACCTCGCAATTGAAATGGATGATGATTCCTAAAGTTCTGAAGCAGTTAAAAGATTAGCGAACTAACCACTATAACTTTATATGGCATTCTTTATATTCAGTTTTAATTGACTTCAAAAAACTCAAAGCACATTTCATATGAACTTTCAGCAAAACTATTTTTTCCTATGCAAAACTCCACTAAGCGCAGAGGGGCCAGAAGATGTAGAGGTGATTACTAAAGCGGAAGATAGTGCTGATTTCCCACGCGTATTTAGCGAGTTCGAATCTCTTCGTTCTCATGCCTTTAACAGTGAGAATATTTACAGTGTAGTTCGTGCCGACGACATTTACGACTTAATAAGAACAGCTTCAGAAAAAGATGCTAAAGAAGAAGCGTATGAGCGGGCTACTCCAGAAATTATCACTAACCTTCAGCACCGTGCTATGCAGGGCAAAGACGCCAATGCAAAAGCTATCTTGAAAGAGATTCACGACATCGAAGCCTAAATAACGGTAAAGTCTTAATTTTCGGAACTTATTGAGTGGTGTACTATATGAACTAATGAACTATTCATTAAACATATATTATCATGAACGACTTAATAATTGAAGGAAATTGGAATCAAGTAAAAGGTAAACTAAAGCAGAAGTATTCAGACTTAACCGACGATGATCTCACTTATGTAGATGGGAAAGAAGATGAGTTGTTAGGTCGACTGCAAGAAAAGCTCGGTAAGAGCAAAGATGAGGTTAAAGATGAAATCAACAATCTTTGATTCATAGACTATTTCAAAGGGGAAACTATTTAGTTTCCCCTTTTTTTATATGAACTCTTTAAGTATAAAAAATGCTAATTAGAGGGCGTATACATATCTATTATATTCATTTAGAACTTTAATAAACATTATAGCATGGAGAATTTCGAATTTGATAGCAGATTTTTTACTGGACTTGTGATGGAGTACGGGCCGAATCTGGTAAAAGCAATACTGGTACTAGTAGTAGGTTTATGGGCCGTTGGTTTGGCTGGCCGTGTAGTTAAAAAGATGTTGAATAAGAGTAATGTTGATCCCTCGCTACAAGGGTTTTTACGATCAATGGTTTCGATCCTGCTGAAGATTATGGTGTACATTACAGCATTAGGAATGCTGGGAATTGAAATGACATCATTCATTGCCATTTTAGGTGCTGCAGGTTTAGCAATAGGTATGGCTTTATCTGGTACTCTACAGAATTTTGCAGGCGGTGTAATGATCCTGCTATTTAAATATTTCAAAGTGGGCGATTTTATTGAGGCACAAGGCCACTCTGGAACAGTTAAAGAAATTCAGATTTTTGTAACCATACTAACTACTCCGGATAACAAAACGATTATTCTACCGAACGGTCCCTTAGCTACAAATTCACTCATTAATTTTTCTACCCAACCAACACGTCGTGTGGATTGGGTATTTGGAATAGGCTATGGAGATGATGTAGACAAAGCTTATGAAGTACTTCGAAAATTGTTGAAAGAAGATGATCGCATCCATACCGATCCAGAACCATTTATAGCTGTTAAAGAGCTTGCTGATAGCTCAGTAAATTTTGTAGTTCGTGCATGGGTTGATGCATCAAATTACTGGCCGGTACATTTTAGGATGAACGAAGAAGTGTATAAGACATTTGATAAAGAAGGTTTAAGCATTCCATATCCACAAAGAGATATTTATGTGCATCAAATAAAAGACTAAGAAGAGCTTTTTTAGAAGCTTTATAGCCGATACTTGAGGAAGTGTCGGCTTTTTTTATTCATGGGCATATCTATTATAAAAAAAAGATTAGAAATACTATCTTAGTAGCTTGACTATAGCAGGCATCAGCCGAAATAACGAACCAAGTGGAAAAGAAGGTTAATACCATGAACCTGGAGCAAGAAAAAAATACCGAAGAAGAAATGAATGTAGATGCAACAAATGCAGAAACTGAAACAACAGAAGCAGAAGAAAAAGTAGAAGCTGAGGTTGATGAGGAAGTAGAAACTACAGAAGAGTCTTCGGAAGTTGAAACTGTTGCAGAAAGCGAAAGTGAAGTTGAAGAATCAGAGGAAAATTCAGCAGCAGATTTTTATAATGAGATTTTAGCCAAAGCAAAAGAATTTGTGAAGTCGAACGACTGGGCTTTGGTATCTAACGAATTTGCGAATCAAGGGCTTCATATAAGTGATGGCCCTGCTCCAAACGATGAGGAGTCGAAAGCAGCCTTTAAGGAGTACGAAGAACTAAAGGCAGATTTTGAAGAGCGTAAAAAAGCACACTACGAAGAGCTAAATAAAAAGCGCGAAGAAAACCTCGTAAAGAAAAAAGACCTTCTGAAAGAATTTGCAGCCATTGTTAATGAAGAAAAATGGTCGGCAACCAAAGAAGTAGCTCAAATCAAGAACAAATGGGAGCACATTAAGCAAGTGCCTCATAATGAAATTGAGGCTCTGAACGAGCGATTTGAAGCTCTAATGAAGGAATTTGAAAGTCATAAAGTTGACCGACTCGTTAAAAAGCTTCAAAAGGAAGAAGAGAACCTAACATTGAAGTTGCTCATCCTAGATAAAATGGATGCGTTAAATCAGAAGAGTAATACGGAAGAAGCCGACTTCAATGCACTCAATGAAGAATTTGAAGACCTACTTTCGCAGTGGCGCAAAATTGGTCGTGTTCCTGTTGAAAAAAATGAAGGAGTTTGGGATCGATTCAATGCGGCTCAAGATGTATTTAACGAACTGCGCTTCAAGCACGACAAAGAGTATAGAAAGCGAATTGAAGCTGCTCTAAAGAAAAAGAAAAAATTAATCGCTGAAGCAGAGTCATTAATTGATGACAAGAATATTGCGGAAGCAGCCCGCCGAGTTAATAAGCTCCATAAAGCTTGGAAGAAGACAGCGAATCTTCCACAAAAAGACGAAAATGAATTATGGGATCAGTTTAAAGCAGCTACCGATTCATTTAACGAAAAGAAGTCGGACAATTTAGAAGTACTGCGTGAGCAAGAGCAAAAAAATCTTGATCACAAAGAAGCTCTTATCGAAAAAGCTCAAAAGGTGAAAGACACCGACAACTATGAGGAAGGGCACCGTATGATGCAAGACCTCATGAAAGAGTGGAAAGCGATTGGGCCAGTTCCTCGTAAAAAGTCTTCTAAGATCTGGAAGAAATTTAAAGGAGCGATGGATGACTTCTATGAAAGCCGTAGAGATCATTTCAAAGAACGCAGAGGCGAGCAAAAAGATAACCTCGCGGTTAAAAAAGAAATTATTGATAAACTTATCGCTTTAGGTGAACACGAAGATCCAGCAAAAGCAGTAGAAGAAGCCAAAAAACTACAGGCTGACTTTAAAGATGCTGGGCACGTACCTATTAAAGCAAAGAATAAAATTTGGAAGCAGTATCGCGAAGCATGCGATGTAATTTACGATCGCTTCAGAGCAATGGGCTCTGATTTAGGTGCCGAGCGTGAATTGGCTTCTCAGGGGTATGAGCCAGAAGAAAGAAAGCAGATCATAAAACTGCAAAAAGAGCAAAGTGCACTCAAAAAAGATATCTCTAAGCTGGAAGCTGAAGTGATACAGTACAAAGAAGCACAAACTTATTTTAAGCCTACAAATAAAGGCAATAAATTAAAAGATGAACTACAGGAAAAGATAACAAAGGCGGAAGGCCGAATTACAGAAAAGCAACATAGACTAGTCGAAATAGATAAGGAAATAAATACCTTTTCTGATTCGGATGAAGAAGAGTAAATTTAAATTCTTCTAATATTGTAAGTACTTAAGAGAGAACTTGTTATCATAACCATCCATAAAGTATGTGTTATTGAAAAACGGTATTAAAATAAAATATTGGGGCGTAAGGGGTTCTACGCCATGTGCAAATCCAAACAATATGAAGTACGGGGGTAATACCTCTTGCATTCAAATTGAATTGGATGGTACAGATGAATTGATAGTAGCTGATTGCGGAACAGGTTTTAGAAACCTCGGCAATGAGCTTACTAGCAATGGGCACCACTTGCAGGGTAAAATTTTTATTACCCACCCACATTGGGATCACCTCCAAGGCTTCCCATTTTTTAAGCCGTTTTATAACAGTAATAATGCCTTCAAAGTATTCATGCCTCCACAAGATGAGGCTGGCTGTAAGGAGATTTTACAAGGCCATCTCTCCAATACTTTTTTCCCGGTTTCTATAGATATGCTGGAGTCGGAATTAGACTGCATGACTTTCGAGAAAGGAACCTTAAACTTCGATAGTTATTCCGTCGAATATATGTGGGCCAATCACACCGTCCCTACTGCCATTTATAAATTTAATATCGGTTCACATGTGGTAATATTTGCCCCAGATAATGAGCTGCCTATTGATAACGAAGATCATTCTGCCTTTTTAAATGAATTCAAAGCATTCGTTAAAGGTGCAGACGTTTTAATCCATGATGCACAATTTACAAGAGAGCAGCATAAGGATCGATTAGGATGGGGACACAGCGACTGGGAAACGGTTATCGATGTAACCAAAGATCTAGGTATTTCACATTTAGTGCTTACACATCACGATCCCGATCATTGTGATGAGGTGTTAGATCGAATAAATTTAGAGGTAGCTGAATATGCTTCAGATAGCTACCAAACGGTTGGGTTAGTAAAAGAAGGACAGGAATTAAACCTGTCCTAATTTGTAATTCAATTCGGGATATTAGAAGTAATATCTAATTCCAATCCCACCATTTGCGTCACCGTCAGTATCTGGTAAGAAGTCGACGATAGGTGCCACTTCAAAAAAGAGCCCAACAGGGGAGTCTTCAATAAGATAGTTCAGGCCAAATGGAATACGTGCACCAAAATAAGTGTCGTCAGAAAAAACGGCGCGGGCACCAATACCGTAGTAAAAGGCTAGATTTCCATTTTCAACATCTAACCACTTGTGCCATAGATGATCACCATGAATATGAACAGCATCTTTACCCGAAAGCGACCAAGCTAAGCCAAGGTCAAAAGCTGTACGGCTGTTATTCCAAGATTTTAAAGAAATTCCCGTAGGCTCACCAAGCATTACCCCTAATCCAGTGCGGCCACCATCTGTATTTTGTGCCATCACGTTAGAGGAAAGGATCGCGGTGAAAACAAAAACGATTGAGCAAATTGTAAATTTTTTAATGGATTTCATTTGATATTAATTTATTAGTATTCGAATTATTTAAGCATAGAAATTAGTTTTAAGTTCCAATCTATAATCGAAAAGAGGAGAATTGGTGAGTAAAAACCGCATAATTATTTTTGTAAAGAACACCATCAAAGGAAAGGTAAAAACGAGATTAGCTAAAACCTTAGGCGATGACGAGGCCCTGGCGGTTTATAAAGAGTTATTAGCGATAACAAAGGCTAATGTAGAGCCACTAGAAGTGGAAAAAGAAGTTTGGTATGCATGGCACACCGAGGAGGGTGATGTTTGGGATGAGGATCTTTTCAACAAAAAAGTACAAGTGGAAGGAGATTTAGGGCAGAAAATGAGTCAAGCTTTCGCTAGTAGTTTTAAAGAGAGCTGTGAAAAAGTAGTTCTAATTGGGAGCGATTGTCCTACAATTACTACTTCTATTTTTGAAGAGGCATTTAATGCTTTGAACGAAAATGACGTTGTGATTGGGCCATCATTAGATGGGGGGTATTACTTAATTGGAATGAACCAATTCATCCCAGAGCTTTTTGAAGGGATAACCTGGAGTACGGAAAAAGTATTTGGTGAAAGTAAGAAAGTGTTAGAAGGCCTTGGGAAAACACTGTATGCCCTTCAGCCACTCAACGATATTGATAATGAAACCGATTGGAATGCTTATTTGAGTGAAATTCGTGCTTAGTATCATAATTCCAGTATATAACGAAGAGGAGACCTTACCGAGTTTGTTGGAGACTCTTTCTGTGTTGTTGAATGATGGGAGTTGTGAAGTGCTGGTAGTTGATGGTGGTGCATCTCAACAAATAAGGAATGTATGTGGGCAGTACTCGGTGGAGTATATCTCCTCGAATGTTGGGCGAGCCGTTCAGATGAATGCAGGTGCCGCTCAGGCAAAAAGTGAGGTGTTATACTTTCTTCATGCCGACAGTGAGCTGCCTTCAGGGTTTTTGGAATCTATTCTTCGAGCTAAACAGAAAGGGATAGATGCTGGATGTTTTAGATTAAGATTTTACCCTGCTCATCCTATACTAGATTTTTATGCATGGTTCACTAGGTTTGATATAAATCTATTCAGATTTGGGGATCAGAGCCTATTTATTAAGAAAGAAGTATTTCAAGAAATAGGTGGTTTCGATGAGAGTTTACAAGTTATGGAAGACCAAGAAATCATACACCGCATTAAAAAAGTAGCCACTTTTAAGGTATTAGAAGATAGTATTGGAACCTCAGCGCGTAAATATGAACAAGTAGGAAGGTTGAGGCTGCAATGGATATTTATAGGGGTAGTTGTTCTTTATTATTTAGGGATTTCTCAATCTATTATTAAAGATTTCTATTTGAAACAATTGCAATTATATAGGTGAAAAGTGGTCATCTTTGTGAAGTTTTACTTACATTTAGCGGCGAGTTATAAATATATTTGAAACCTTAAGAGGTCAAATAATAAACGATCAGTACACCTGTCCTTATATGGATGGGCTACAAAATTTGGGGGGAATTTTGGCTTTGTTAACAGTCTGCTAACATTGGCATCGTATCTTCCCATACATGTTATCTTTAACTAACTATCAATCCTTATCAAACATGAAAAAAGTATTATTACTTCCAATTTTTGTGATGCTATTTTCAGTAATGGCTTTGGCACAAGGGGTTACTACTTCATCAATCAGCGGAAAAGTTGTTGATGAAAACGGTGAGCCTTTAGCTGGCGCTACTATTGTTGCATTACATAACCCTTCAGGGGCTACATTTGGAACTTCAGCACAAGTAAACGGTAATTTCAACTTACCTGCTGTACGTGTTGGTGGTCCATACACTATTCGAGTTACTTTCATAGGTTTCACAACCTGGGAAAAAGAAAACGTAAACCTAGAATTAGGTGCAAACCTTGAGTTAAGCGTTATTCTTCGTGAAGGTGCTTATGAGCTTGAAGGTGTTGAAGTTCTTGCACAAGTAGGATCAGGTGGTGAGAACTCTGGTACTAAAACTCAGATTTCTTCTGCTCAAATCGACGCACTTCCAAACACGGATCGCGATCTAAACGACTTCCTACGTTTAACTCCACAATCAAGCAGCTTTGGTGGTGGTATTACTTTCGCAGGTGTTAACAACCGCTTTAACGCACTTTATATTGACGGTGCGGTAAACAATGACGTTTTCGGTCTTTCTTCTTCTGGTACTAATGGTGGCCAAACTGGTATTACTCCATTCAGTATCGATATTATCGACCAGTTACAAGTTGTATTATCTCCATACGATGTTACTTACGGTGGTTTCGCTGGTGGTGGTATCAACGCGGTAACTAAGTCTGGTACAAACACATACAAAGGTTCTGTTTATACTTACTTACAGAACGAAAACTTCATTGGTAAAACCAACGGTACTCTTGCTGATCGTTTTGATATCGAAAGAGAAAAAGTTGATGAGTTTACTGAGAAAGTATACGGTTTCACAGTTGGCGGCCCTGTAATTGAAGATAAATTATTCTTCTTCGCTAACGTTGAGCTTCAAAGAGACGAAACTCCTTCTACTTTCGAAGTAGAGCGTTACACTTCTGAAGCAGGTCGTGCACAGGTTGCAGACTTAACAAACCTACGTAACTACCTAATCAGTAATTACGATTACGATCCAGGTACTTTCGGTAGTGTTACTGATAACTTAGACGGTGAGAAAGTTTTCTTTAAGCTTGATTACAACATCAACAGCAGTAACTACCTTACTCTACGTCACCAGTATACTAAAGCAGAAGAGTTTAACAGAAACACTGGCGGTAGCCGTGATATCCGTTTTGCAAACACGGGTGTTTACTTCCCATCTGTAACTAACTCTACAGCTCTTGAATTAAACTCTTTGTTTGGTACTGATTACTCAAACAACTTAATCATCAGTTATGTTACTGTACGTGATGACCGTGACCCAATCGGTGGCGACTTCCCATACGTTATTATCGAAGATGGTAGCAATGGTGAAATCGAATTCGGTTCTGAGCAGTTCTCTACTGGTAACCAGTTAGATCAAGATATCTTCTCGATCACTAACAACTTCAGAATTTTCAAAGGCGACCATACTATTACTTTAGGTACGCACAACGAATTCTACAGCATTTATAACTTATTCATCCGTCAGAACTACGGTGTTTACAGATTTGATAGTTTAGCTGACTTCTTAAATGATAACCCAGCATCAGAATACAACCGTTCTTACTCTTTAGTAGATAACGTATCTGGTGATGGTTCTGCTGCCGGTGCCGACTTCGACGCTATGCAGTTAGGTTTCTACGCACAGGATGAGTGGAATGTAAACTCTCAGTTAACGTTAACAGCTGGTTTAAGACTTGATATCCCAGTTATCGGAACGGATCCTGAAGAAGATACTTACTTCAACAACACAGCTCTTCCAAAAATGCAAGCTTTCTACCCAGAAGCTGAAGATGCAAGAGCAGGTGAAGCACCAGACGGACAAATCATGTTCTCTCCACGTTTTGGTTTTAACTACGATGTGAACGACGACAACAGAACCATTATTCGTGGTGGTTTAGGTATCTTCACTAGCCGTATTCCTTTTGTATGGCCAGGTGCTATGTATAGCAACAACGGTTTAACAATCGGTAGTGTTGACGAAGATGATATTACTGGACCAATTAACTTCCGTTCAGATATCCAGAACCAGTACACTAACCCGAACTTCACTACTCCGTCGGGTCAAATGGATCTATTTTCTAAAGACTTCAAGTACCCACAGATCTTCAGAACTAACTTAGGTCTTGATGCAGTTCTTCCTTACGGAATTACTTCAACTTTCGAAGCGATGTTCACTAAAACATTGAATAATGTTGTGTACACGAACATAAACAGTGATCCTACTGTAGACTTCGCTTGGACTGGTACTCCTGATAGCCGTAACGTATACAACCGTGATGACATCGATGATGCATACAGCGCTGTATACCTAGCTACTAACACTTCTCAGGGTTACACTTACAACTTGTCTGCTTCTTTTGCTAAGCAGTGGGATAACGGACTTTCTGCAACCTTTGCATACTCTTACGGAGATTCTTATGCATTGAACGAAGGTACTTCTTCTCAGAACTCTTCTCAGTGGAGAGGCCAAGTAAGTATTGATGGTAGAAACAATCCAGTTTACGGTAGATCTGATTTCGCTGTAGGCCACAGATATGTTTCTTCATTAACGTACAAGTTTAGCTGGGGTCCAGATAAGGCACAAACTACTAGCGTTTCATTATTCGCTAATGGCCAGTCTGGAACACCTTACTCTTACGTAATTGCTGGTAGCCGTGCTCGTAACTTAAACAACGAAACTGGTAGCACTAGCCGTAACAGATCTCTAGCTTACATCCCAAGAAATGCTAGCGAAATCAACTTAGTTGACTACACTTCTGGTGGACAAACTGTTACAGCTGCAGAGCAGTGGAACAAGCTAAACAACTTGATTGAAAGCGATAGCTACCTAGACAGCCGTCGTGGTAAGTACGCTGAGAAGAATGGCGACTGGTCTCCATTCGTATCTATCTTCGACTTAGGTATTCGTCAGGATGTTGGTATTAGAGCAGGTGGACAACTACACCGTCTACAATTATCTCTCGATATCAGCAACATCGCTAACATGTTGAACAAAGACTGGGGTGTTGTTTACAACGTACCAGGTAGCTTTAACAACTACTACCTATACCAATTTGAAGGTTACGAAGGTGACGGAACTACTCCTCAGTTCACATTCAGAGATGGTGAAACTGGTGATGAGCGTTTCAACATTAGTGGCTTCTCTTCTCGTTGGAGAATGCGTGTAGGTGTACGTTACCTATTTAACTAAGAGTTAATTTTTTATTGACGCTAACAAAAGGCTCCTATGTAGGAGCCTTTTGTCTTTTAAAAACACATACGACTATGAGACATTTATTTATACTATTTATTGGGATTGTATCACTTAACTGTGTGAGTAGTGACAGTACTACAGAACTAGATGGTCCACAGTTATTATTGATTTCGTTTGACGGTTTTAGAGCCGATTATCTATCAAAAACAGACACACCGAATTTTGATAGTTTAGTGGAAGAAGGGGTAGTTTCAGATGGTTTGATTCCCATTTTCCCAACAAAGACATTTCCAAATCACTATACCATTGTAACAGGACTGTATCCTGAGAATAGTGGCTTAGTGGGTAACAACATGTATGATCCTGAAATGGATGCATACTATAGAATAAGCGATCGCGAAGCTGTTGAAAATCCAGATTGGTATTGGGGAGAGCCTATTTGGAATACCGTAGAAAAAGCAGGTAAAAGAGCAGGTACTATGTTTTGGGTTGGATCTGAAGCTCCTGTTCAAGGAATGCGCCCTACGTACTGGGAGTATTATGATGGAAGTATGAGCGAAGAGCTTCGTATCGATCGTGTTTTAGGCTGGATGACAGACTCGAGCAAAGCCGTAAATTTAGGTACTTTATACTTTAGCTTCTTAGATGATGCAGGTCATGGGTATGGTCCTGATTCAGAAGAAGTAGTAGAGGCCATCAAGCGAGCTGATTCATTAGTAGGTTATTTACTGCATAAATTAAAAGCAGTAGACCCAGGGCGAAAAATCAACATGATGATCGTTTCTGATCATGGTATGACGGCACTTTCACGTGAACGAATCGTTGTACTTGATGATTACGTGGATGTGAATGATTTAGAGCTAATATCTTATTCGCCGGTATTAAAGTTCAATGTATCAGAAGGAAAAGAAGAAGCTGTATACCAAGCATTGAAAGCCAATGAACAAGACGGGTTTAAAATCTATAAGAAAGAAGATATACCGGAACGTTATCACTTAAAGAATAACCGACGAGTTCAAGATTTCTTGATGGAAGCGGCTGAAGGCTATACCATCAACACAAAGGAATATTTTGATCGTCGCCCTGATTATCCAAGTGGCGGTACGCACGGATTCGATAATGCGAACACAGAAATGCATGCAGTGTTTATTGCTCATGGCCCTGCTTTTAAGAATGGTTTAAGAATTGAGCCGATCGAAAACATTCATCTTTATGAGCTTATGGCAAAAATTCTAGAAGTAGAACCAGCTCCGAATGATGGAAGTCTGGAAGCCGTTGAATCTGTACTCAAATAATTTGGATTGCATCTGTCGTACAATGCTTAGATATTCCATTTTTAATAAAAAGAACATTTAAAAAATTACAAATGCCTTACGTTGTAACTGAACCTTGTATTCAATGTAAATATACCAACTGTGCTGCTGTTTGCCCGGTTGACGCTTTCCGAGAAGGACCTAACTTTTTAGCAATTGACCCCAACGAATGTATCGATTGTGATGCGTGTGTTTCGGAATGTCCAGTGGAAGCTATATTCCCAGACGACGAAGTACCTGAGAAGTGGGAAGGTTACATCGAGTTAAACGAACGTCTTGCTGAACAATGGGAAGATCGTGTTATTAACGAAACTCAAGACGCATTGGAAAATGCTGATGAGTGGGCAACTAAAGAAGACAAATTAAGCGAGTTGCAAGAGGAATGGTAGTAAGTTATTATTGGTTAAGTAATTACAACCAATTTTAACAAGCACAACCGTTTTGTCTTTTACAGTTAAAAATCCTCTTCAGGATTTAGATTTATCACAGCCTCAGATCATGGGGATTCTTAATGCCACTCCCGATTCATTTAGTGATGGAGGGAGGTATTTAGATGTGCATAGAGCTTTAGATCGTATTCATATAATGCGTACCGAAGGAGCTAGCATCATCGATATAGGTGGAGAATCAACAAGACCTGGGGCTGATTCTATTTCTGTAAAGGAAGAAGTAAAGCGAGTGCTTCCCATTATACAAGCCTCAGTCGATACTTTCCCAGATACCATCTTATCTATTGATACCACGAAGTATGAAGTTGCAGAAGTAGCGCTTCGTGCTGGGGTACGCATCATTAACGATGTAAGTGGCATTCAAAAAGACCCACAGATGGCTGAATTAGCCGGAAAGTATGGAGCATCGTATGTTATTATGCATTCCGTGGGTGATCCCAAAAACATGCAAGACAACCCAAGCTATACCAATGTAGTGGAAGAGGTTTATGCATTTTTTGAAAAGCAGATTAAAGTGGCTCAGAGTTATGGGGTAGAAACCATTATTCTAGACCCGGGTATTGGCTTTGGGAAAACAACCGAGCATAATTTAAAGTTGCTTGCACACCTTGATAAATTCAAGAAAATTGGGTTTCCTATATTGGTTGGAGCATCACGCAAATCTATGATAGGTAACCTCCTTGATGAGCGCCCAGTTGAAGATCGTTTAATTGGAACCATCGCTGTTCATTACGACGCATTAACACGAGGAGCGAATATACTTCGTGTTCATGATGTTAAGGAAGCCTCAGATTCATTGCGTATATTCCAAGCCATTCAATCACAACGCTAGACGGCAACTACTTTGATCCCAATTGGTTTTCTTGAGTTTGGTCTCAAGGATTTCATCGAAACACTTATTATTGCAGGTGTACTGGTATATTTATATCGGTGGATTAGAGGTACGTTCGCAATTCAAGCAACCATCGGTATTTTCTTTGTAATACTGATCAACTTTATCATTCGATTACTTGGGTTTGAAACCATCAATTTCATTCTCAAGAGTATACTTGATGTGGGGATTCTCGCCGTATTCATCCTATTCCAACCTGAGATTAGAAAGCTACTTTATCGCATTGGTAACAATACCAGTTTCGATCGTTTCTTCTCACGTACAGGCTCCTCGGATATGATTGATGAAATCATTGAAGCCACCAAAAAGATGGCGAAACATAGAACAGGGGCATTAATTGTATTTGCTCGTTCTTCATCGCTTCAAGATTTAGTGGATGCTGGGGTGAAAATAGACTCTGCTGTAAAATCTGAATTGATAACTACGATCTTTCAGAAGGACACACCACTACATGATGGTGCCGTTGTAATTCGAAATAACCGTATAGTTGCAGCCAGTTGTTACTTGCCCATATCTCAAAACCCAAACATAGCCCAATCGTTTGGTACACGTCACCGCGCAGCGGTAGGTATTAGTGAAACCAATAACGTGTTAGTGTTGGTAGTTTCAGAAGAAACAGGAAGAGTTTCTTTAGCAAGAAATGGTACTCTAACAAGTGGTTTAACTATTCAGAAGTTAAGAGCTGAAATGGAAGAAGCATTTGGTAAATCCGACTTTGAAGCGGATCTGAGTTTCGGCGCTGCACAATCCGAAATGAATCTCAAGTAACGACTTCTATTTAGAATGAAAGAGCTTCATGAGTTCTTTAGCCGCTGTGTATGAAGTGATTTCCCCATTTAAAATTTTGTCTTTGTTAGACTGAAGAGCCGCGTTAAGGTCATCGTCGCCATAAAAAGCACTGTGCAGTTCTTGCTGAATATGCTCATTCAACCAATAGATAGCTTGTTCCTTTCTCTTTTGATCGAAGTATCCATTAGAGGTGGTATGGCGAATATATTCATCTATAATCGACCACACTTCGTCAATTCCTTTAGACTTTAAGGCTGAACACTTCGTAACTCTAGGAATCCAACCAGAATCGGTAGGTGGGAATAAGTGAAGGGCATTTTTGTATTCCAACATAGCTCGCTGTGAGGCGTCTTCATTTCCGGAATCGGCTTTATTAATAACAATGGTGTCGGCCATTTCCATGATCCCTCGCTTAATGCCTTGTAATTCGTCTCCAGCGCCTGCAAGCATTAGAAGCAGGAAGAAGTCGACCATAGAGTGAACGGCTGTCTCTGACTGACCTACCCCCACTGTTTCGATAATAATGGTATCAAAGCCTGCCGCTTCACATAATAAAATCGTTTCTCTGGTATTTCGAGCAACGCCTCCTAGGGAACCAGATGAAGCAGTAGGACGGATGTATGCATTCGGATTATTAGAAAGAGTTTCCATCCGAGTTTTATCCCCAAGTATACTGCCACGCGAACGGGTACTACTAGGGTCGATGGCCAACACTGCAATCTTGCGATTTAGCTCTTCCGTTACATAAGTACCAAACGATTCGATGAAAGTACTTTTCCCCACACCTGGAACCCCGGTGATCCCAATACGGATAGAATTACCCGAGAATGGCAAACAACCTTCGATGATGGCTTGAGCCAATTCACGGTGATCGGCTCTTGTGCTTTCAACCCGAGTTATAGCTCGACTTAAAAGGGCTCTATTACCCGATTTTATGCCATCAATATATTCTGCCGGGGAAAGGTCTTTCAAAGGAACTCCTTAGGCGGTATGATTTTGAATGAGTATTTCAAGTATCTGCTTTGCGGCTTTAGGGATCACTGTTCCAGGGCCGAATACAGCGGTTACACCTGCATCATACAAGAAATCATAATCTTGCTGAGGAATTACCCCGCCAGCTATTACCATGATATCTTCACGGCCATGCTTTTTCAGTTCTGCGATTACTTCAGGAACTAAGGTTTTATGGCCTGCGGCTAAACTCGACACCCCAAGAATATGAACATCATTTTCTACGGCTTGGCGAGCGGCTTCTTTTGGGGTTTGAAAGAGTGGACCAATATCCACATCAAAACCAAGATCAGCGAAGGATGTTGAAATAACTTTAGCACCACGGTCGTGCCCATCTTGGCCCATTTTTGCGACCATGATTCTAGGGCGACGGCCATCAAGTTTTGAGAACTCATCGGCTAAGCTTTGTGCCGCTTTAAATTCTTGGTTGTTTGAAGATTCTGAAGAATACACGCCTGAAATTGATTTAATGGTTGCCTTGTATCGGCCAAATACCTTTTCCATAGCATAGGAAATCTCACCCAAACTTGCTCTCTTTCGTGCAGCATCCACTGCTAATGCTAAGAGATTGCCTTCACCACTATTAGCGGATTTGGTAATAGCTTCAAGTGCAGCTTGGGTTTCTTCTTCATTGCGCTCAGCTTTCATCTTGTTTAAGCGCTCAATCTGAGACTTACGCACTTTGGCATTATCAACTTCAAGAATGTCGATGATCTCTTCTTCATCCGTCTGATATTTATTGACTCCAACAATGGTGTCTTTACCCGAATCAATACGAGCTTGCTTACGTGCAGCCGCTTCTTCGATTCTCATCTTCGGCACACCCGTTTCAATCGCCTTTGCCATTCCGCCAAGCTCTTCAACTTCAGTGATGAGTTCCCAAGCTCTACGGGCAATTTTATCGGTTAAATACTCTACATAGTGTGAGCCCGCCCAAGGATCAACCGCCTTTGTAATGTTGGTTTCATTTTGAAGGTAAAGCTGTGTGTTTCGAGCAATACGAGCTGAGAAATCCGTAGGTAGAGCAATGGCTTCATCTAAAGCGTTAGTGTGTAACGACTGTGTATGGCCAAGTGCCGCTGCCATTGCTTCAATACAGGTTCGAGCCACATTATTAAACGGATCTTGTTCCGTTAAACTCCATCCCGAAGTTTGGCAATGGGTTCTCAGAGAAAGAGACTTTGGGTTCTTTGGGTTGAATGACTTAACAATTTTTGCCCATAAGAGTCGACCCGCTCTCATTTTGGCTATTTCCATAAACTGGTTCATCCCAATGGCCCAGAAGAATGATAAACGAGGTGCAAATTCATCTACGTCCATTCCTGCTTCAATACCCGTACGGATGTACTCTAGTCCATCGGCAAGAGTGTATGCAAGCTCAATATCAGCTGTGGCGCCCGCTTCCTGCATATGATAGCCACTGATACTAATAGAATTGAAACGCGGCATATTTTGCGAAGTGTATTCGAAAATATCACCGATAATTTTCATAGATGGTGCAGGTGGGTATATGTAGGTATTCCGCACCATAAACTCTTTTAGAATATCATTCTGAATAGTACCACTTAACTTTTCAGGACTAACCCCTTGTTCTTCAGCCGCAACAATGTAGAAAGCCATTACCGGGATAACGGCACCATTCATCGTCATAGAAACCGACATTTTATCTAATGGAATTTGATCGAATAGGATCTTCATGTCTTCCACAGAATCTATGGCCACCCCTGCTTTACCTACATCACCGGTAACACGTTCGTGATCGGAATCATATCCACGGTGTGTGGCAAGGTCGAATGCAACAGAAAGTCCTTTTTGACCAGCAGCTAAGTTTCGACGATATAAAGCATTAGACTCTTCCGCCGTTGAGAAACCCGCATATTGGCGAATAGTCCACGGCCGAACCGCATACATGGTTGAATAAGGACCACGTAAATAGGGTGGGATACCCGCTGCATATTCTAAGTGCTCTAGTTCCTGAATGTCAGATGTATCAAAAGCTGGTTTAACAGGAATTTTTTCCGGTGTTTCCCAGACAGGTTCATCGCTAATTTTAGTTTGAGAACTAGGTGTAAAGTCTATATTTGAAAAATCTTTTCTCATCAGTTTTGCTCCTTTTCAAAAGGTTCGGCAAGTCTTAATAGTTGTATGGCCTCGATGTCATCACATTCAAAATGAGACTCAAGTGAGAAATTTGGCAGGCTCAATTGCGCTTTCGCCATCGCTCCACCTGCCGGCTCAAATTTATTCACACCAATCATCACGATGTCGCCATTTTGGATAGCCGCTTTACGCTTTGATGCGGTTTCGTTTATTAGTGCTTGAATTGTGCCAGCTTTGATAGAAGCGTGAAGTCCACCTTCCTTTTCAAACGTTTTAAATAACTCCCACGCTTGTTCTGCAAATTTATGAGTAAGTGTTTCCACATAATACGAGCCTGATGCGGGATCACTTACTTTATCTAAATAAGCTTCTTCTTTAAGAATGAGCTGAATATTACGTGCCATACGATCCGAGAAATTGTTGGCCTCTTTATAAGCCGCATCAAAGGCACGCACTGTAATTGAATTCACTCCACCAATTGCGGCAGCCATCGCTTCCGTAGTTCCTCGTAACAAATTATTGTGAGGGTCTTGGGTAGATTTGTTCATCTCTAAAGTAATAGCGCGTAAGTATGGAGCGCTTGCTTCCAGTTCATACACTTCAAGCACTTTATTCCAAAGCAATCGAAGGGCTCTGAACTTGGCTATCTCTAAAAAGTAATCGGAACCAATTCCCAATGTGATATGAGTTTTGTCGATCACTTGTTGAAGGTCTAGCTTCTGAGCTTTTGCAAGTTCAAGTTGCTCAACTAAGCTTGAGATAATAAAGGCAATCTGTTGAGTGATAGAAGCACCTGCATCGGCTATCCAAAATCCATCTACATGAAGATGCTTAAAAGGAGAATTTAGTCGAGAGCTTACATCGTTTTGAAGCTCTGAATAGGTAGGTAATTTCGAACTCAATAGAGCTTTTGAAAACACATCTGATGAAAACGTGATGGTTAATTCATCAACACTCAAATCGTTTGCCGAAACATATTGCTGTAACCATTCCTCGAGTTGAGAATAATTAGTAAGGCCTTCGAAGTGTACACCAATTAAGTTGATGTAAATATCTTTTAACAATACCTCCAGGTCATCATAAGATGAAATAGTGAGCGTGTTGAGATCAAAAACTAAACCTGAAGCACCATTAACAAGAGCTTCTTGTGCTTTTTTGTTGGCGTCGCTAATCGTTTGATGGCGAATATGCTGGGAGACTTCCCACTCATTCTGCCCTGTTTTCAATGGGGCAATTTCGTGATTTACATCTTTTAGATGTTCTTGGCGATAGAAGGGGAGATAGTTAATTCCCTCAATCGATTGCCAATTAAACTTAGTTTTGTAGTCTTCGCCTTTAAGATCTTTTTCAATGACAGCATCCCAATGGCCCGTTTCAATTGCAGGGAACTCATTGAAGTGAAGTTGCTTAGAGAATGTCGTTTTTTTGTCTTTCATGTCGTAGGATTTAGTGGGGCTAAAATAAGAAACTGACAGGCTTATCCGAAAAGGAAATAATAGAAGTGTAGAAAGTGCACGATTCAGGAGAGAGCCGATTTTTATTAGCAGAAAAGCGCTTTCAATTTGTATATTAAGTGAAATAGAAATTTGAATAAGACTAGATATTCGATGGAACAACTTGAGCAAATGATGGCCCCTTTAACCCAGCTCACTGAAGACGAACAAATGCTGAAAGAAGCCGCTGCTGATTTTGCAGAAGCTTCAATTAAACCACTTGTATCAGAGATGGATGAACAAGCAAAATTAAATCCTGATTTGATCAAGCAATTTTTTGAAATGGGTTTAATGGGTATTGATATCCCAGAACAATACGGAGGTGGAGGTGGTACCTTCATGATGTCGGTTGTAGCCATTGAGCAAATCTCGCGTGTAGATGCTTCAGCGGGTGTGTTCATGGATGTTCAGAATACACTAGTGAACAACGCATTTGTAAACTACGCATCAGAGTTTCTGAAAGAAAAATATCTACCACAGCTAGCAAACGAAAAAGTAGGTGCGTACTGCTTGTCGGAAGCTGGTTCAGGTAGTGATGCTTTTGCCTTAAAGTGTAAAGCTGTAGAAGATGGCGATGACTATGTACTAAACGGCGCCAAGCTTTGGATTACCAACGCAAATGAAGCAGATATCTTTATCGTGCTTGCCAATGTAAACCCAGAGCTAGGATATAAAGGCATCACTGCTTTTGTTGTAGAGCGTGGTTTTGAAGGCTTCTCAGTATCAAAGAAAGAAGATAAGCTTGGAATCAGAGCGAGTTCAACGTGTGAGATTTTATTAGAAGATTGCCGCGTACCAAAAGAGAATATCTTAGGCGAAGTAGGAAAAGGTTATAAAGTAGCTATCGAAACGCTGAATGAAGGTAGAATTGGAATCGGTGCTCAAATGATCGGTATCGCACAAGGCGCGTTTGATGCCGCTTTAGCATACGTACAAGAGCGTAAGCAATTCGGTAAAGCAATTGGTGAATTCCAAGGCGTTCAATTCCAGTTGGCTCGTATGGCAACGGATATTGAAACAGCTCGTCTTTTAGTGTACAACGCAGCAAGAATTAAAGAAACAGGGCAGAACTTCTTAAAAGAAGCAGCCATGGCTAAATTCTATGCTAGTGAAGTTGCTGAGCGTGTAGCCTCAATGGCCGTTGATCTTTATGGTGGAAATGGATTCGTGAAAGAATACCCAGTGGAGAAGTTCTACCGCGATGCTAAAATTGGTAAGATCTATGAAGGTACTACGAATATGCAGCTCATGACTATTGCGAAGTTATTAATGCGCTAAGCAAGTAGTAAAGCAGTTAAAATTTAAAAAGGAGACCCAATGGTCTCCTTTTTTTATATCCATACTTTATAAATCGGCAGCACAGCGAAAACCAATATCCTCTGAAGTTACATCTCTTAAAGTACCTACTCTCCAGTAAGTACGTGCAGTAATTCGCCGTTCGTAATAACTGCCCCCTCTAATAATTCGCACAGCATCTTTATCCATATCATGAGTATTGAAAGGGTTCGCATAGAATTGATAGTAATCCCCAATCCATTCAAAAACATTTCCGCTCATATCGTACAAGCCTAGACCATTGGGCTTCCGTAAACCCACAGGTTGGGAAGCGGTAACCCGTTCATCTTTCGTTAAAGCCACGGTGTATACTTTTTCCTTCTCTAAAACACCCGCAAAAAGCTCATTTTTACCTCCAGATCTCGCTGCATACTCCCATTCAGTTTCAGTTGGAAGTCTAAACCCATAATACTGGCAAAAGGCTAAAGCATCATCCCAAGTTATATAAGAAACAGCCCGTTGCCCACGATCTTTTCGCTTTGATTTTGGGAGCTTACGACCTGTTTTTTCAGCAAAATGATCAAATTGTTGGTAGGTTACTTCATATTTGCCCATCTTAAAGGACTCTACTTTAACAGTATGTATAGGGATTGCATCTGTATTAGTGCCATCATAAAAATCACCAAAAATGAATTTGCCACCTTTTATGGTAACCATTTCAGGTTTATATGGATTCGGGGCTGAACGATTTATCTTACAGCTTGTTAGGGAAATAAGTAGAACGGGTAGTAGAATGAATTTTTTCAATATATTTAAGATGATTTTCAACCTACTATCAAGATAGTATTAGATTTTGTTATAATCTATTTTAAAATGGAATGATGACAGGATCGGATGAGTTATAGGCTGAATAAATAATCAAGAACCACTGGAGTTTAATGGCTAGGTTAGATCAACAGATTTTAGAACAACTAAAGAAATGCAGTAAAGACGAAGCCTCGTTATCAAAGCTAGAAGAAATCTACTCAGAAATTATGAGTAGGTACGAAAAAGCAAATAAGCATTTAAATTTACTAGAGAGAGCAATTATTGATGATTACGATTCTATTCTAATCACCGAGCTAGAGTTGGAAAAGCCAGGACCCCGTATTGTATATGTAAACGATGGTTTCACGAAAATGACAGGATATGAGCGAGAAGAGGTATTAGGTAAAACCCCTCGAATTCTTCAAGGTGAGAAAACCGATCGCCATGTATTAGATCGCTTAAAGCAACGATTGATTGAAGGCCAAGCATTTTTTGGCCACACAGTGAACTACAAGAAAGATGGATCTGAATTTGTAAACCAGTGGGATATCCATCCATTAACGAATGCACAAGGCGAGATCACTCATTGGGTTTCGTACCAAAGAGATATCACTGATCGCCAAGAATCGAGCAAGATGCTATTTGATGCTAACATCGATTTCGAACAGTTAATTGAAGAGTCGAAAAGAACTTTTGTTGATTTAGATGTGCAAGGCAATATCATTGCGAGTAATAAGTCGTTTAGAGAGATGCTTGGTCACGAAACTGACGAACTGAAGAGTCTTAAGATTTGGGATTTAGTGGGCAAAGACGACCAACAACAAGTGAAAAGCTTGCTCGAAGATTTTAGTACTGAGCAAACCATGGAAGATACCTACAATTGGGTATTCAAAAAGAATAATGGGGAAGAGTTATTGCTTGAGGCAGGAGTTCGGTGGTTTGTAAGTAGCGACGATACGGTTATCCGCATTCACTTTGATAATATCTCACTACGGAATAAAGTAATCGATACCCTTCGGGAAAAGACAAAAAGCTTAGAAAGCTTACTCTCAACCAAAGAAGAGTTTACGCTGAAATTTAAAAAACATGATAACGGCAGTATATTTGTAGCCTATGCTTCCGATTCATTTCAAGATATTGTGGGCCACCCCGTAGAAAAAGTGCTGGATCAAGGTTTACACGATGTATTAACATCCGATGCTTCAGCAATCACTAAGGCTGGTTTAGATAAAGCTTTTTTAGGCACTATGAGCTCAGAAAAAATTCAATATCTAGATGCTGATGGTAATGAGATATCGATAGTCCAATCATTTCGCCCAATTTGGGATGCGGATGAAAAAGAAGTGATAGCCGTACGCTCTGTGGGCTTAGTGGAACTTGAAGTTTAGCTTTGGGTATTCCATAAAATAAAGTTTGAAATTAAGGCCCTTAAAAGGGCCTTTTTTCATGCATTCCCAATTTCATTTCCTATCTTTCACCTATGAATATTGAAGACGTACAAGAACGGATTATAAAAGAATTTGAATTGTTTGATGATTGGACCGAGCGGTACAAATACATCATTAAACATGGGAATAAACTAGAGCCACTGCCTGAAGAAGACAGGGTTGAAAGCAATTTAGTGAAGGGTTGCCAAAGCCAAGTATGGTTAACCGCTTCATTAAATGGAGACACCATCCAATTTAAAGCCGATAGTGACGCGGCGATCACAAAAGGATTAGTATCGTTGGTGGTTCGTTTGTACACCAATCAAAGCCCAGACGACATTTTAAGGGTAAACCCCGACTTCATCGGAAAGATTGGCATGGCTCAACATTTATCGCCTACACGCGCTAATGGATTAGCAAGTATGGTTAAACAAATGAAAATTTATGCCATGGCGTATAAATCTAAATTGAAAAACTCTTGAACGCTATGAAATAATTGCCGTACTTCACCCTATAATTTAAGGTATGGCAAATAATTTTTCGTTTACCGGACTTTCGGAGGTGGCAAGCAAGGAGACTCCGATTGATTCCGATCAGCTATTAGTAGAAGGAGTATCCAATAGAATTCTAAAATGGGTTTCATACTCATGTGCATTTGTGAGCTTAATGTTCCTGATTGCATTTGCGTTTGATGAGTCTATTTCTGTTTCTTGGTTTTTTGTATCCCAAGTAATCGCCTTCCTTTTAATACCTATTCTGGCCAAATCTGGCTTCGAAAACACCGCTAAGTTCATTCTCATCCTCTATGTGGATGTGTCGATTGTACTTCTAAGTTCCATTTTTGAAGGGGAAGTATATGTGCAGTTTTTCTTTATCCCTACTATGGGGCTGGCCATACTTTTATTCGATTATAAGTACATCCATCTGAGAAACATCTCTATTATGATATCGGTGATATCATTCTTCGTGATTGATTTCATATCCATCGATAGTATTATTTTAAGTGAAGACAATGTGGATGTAATTCGATGGAGTGTGTTAACCGCTTCATTCATTACAACATGGATCATTTTTAACACCTTCTCTGAATCGAAAGAAAAAGCTGAACAGGCCACTAAAAAGCTGCTTGAAAAAGAGCAAGACCTAAACAAGCAGTTAAGTCATAAGCAGGATGAGCTTCAAACGTATATCGACCAATTAGAGGTTACGAGTTTAGAGCTAGAGAAAAGTGCTCGAGCTAAATCGGATTTCTTAGCTACCATGAGCCATGAAATTCGAACACCGATGAATGCGATTTTAGGGATGACGCATTTGTTAAAAGAAGATGATCCACGAGAAGATCAGCTCGAGTCGATAAATATATTAGATTTTTCTGGTCGTACTTTATTAGCGCTTATCAACGACATTCTCGACTTCTCAAAAATAGATGCGGGTAAAATTGAATTCGAGCAAACGGAATTTGAGCTCCAACAATTAGTAAGCACCATCTCAGAGACATTCAAAGTAACGGCTACGAATAAACGTATTGAGTTAAAGACAGAGATTGAAGATGAAATGCCAAATACGCTTATTGGCGATCCTGCTCGGCTTACTCAGATCTTAAATAACTTGGTGAGTAATGCACTCAAGTTCACAGAAAAAGGCTCGGTAAAAATCAATGTGAAGGCATTGGAAGAAACCGATGATGAAGTCAAAATTGAGTTCAAGGTTATAGACACAGGCATAGGAATTGAGGAAGATCGCTTAGATTCTGTGTTTGAAAGTTTCACACAAGCAAATACAACTACAACACGCCTATTCGGGGGTACGGGCTTAGGGCTTTCCATCAGTAAGCAACTCACCGAATTACAAGGGGGACGGATATTTGTAGAAAGTGAGATAGGTAAAGGAAGTACATTCTCGGTTCAGCTACTTTTTCCTAAAGGAACTGCTAAAGAAAAAATTGAAGCAGGTGTTATCCTCGATGAGTTTGTGAAGCTGAAAGGGACACGAGTACTCTTAGCTGAAGATAATCCCGTGAACCAAAAAGTAATGACACGATTCCTAGAGCGTTGGGAAATTATTACTACGGTGGTAAACGATGGCCACGAAGTAATCGCTGAGTTAGAATCTAACGAATACGACATTATTTTAATGGATCTTCAAATGCCTGAACTTAATGGATTTGAAACAACAGAGAGAATCCGAGCTTTTGAGGATGAAAAGAAAAGGAAGATTCCAATCGTCGCACTTACAGCCGCCGCACTTAAGGAAGTGAAAGATCAAGTGCAGGAAGTAGGGATGGATGCGTATGTAACCAAACCATTTAATCCGGTGGAACTCAAAAAGAAAATATCAGAGCTTACTCGCCTTTAAGATTCCTTCTCATGATACAAGAAACTTCCTTTTCCCCGCCTTTTTCTAAATGATCAATAACCCCTTGTTGATCTTCTTTACTACGATTTTGATTGAATTTAAAAGTGCCTTGTAGATCCGTAATGTTGATCTGAATACCTACAATGGCTTTTAAATCGGTTTCCATGGTGGGTTCCCCCTCTTCTAGCGACCAATCGGTATCCACCATAGATTCATGGTGTTCAGTTAGCTCAGTTACTATGGAACGTAATTCCTTTGAATCATGAATCAATACAGGGGTACCATACACATGCACGGAAGCATAATTCCAAGTTGGAACGGTTACTCGATCTTTATACCAAGCAGGGGTGATATAGCTGTGAGGTCCCTGAAATACGCATAGTATTTGTTGTACATCTTCGAGATTTCTCCAATGCTTATTAGCCCGTGCCATATGGGTGGTAAGCGTATGCTCTTCAAAATTTACCATAAACGGTAAATGAGTAGCTTCTGGAACTCCATGTGATTGGCTAAAAAGTGTGCCAAAGTTATGAGCTTGGATAAACTCTAAGAGAACCTTAGGGGCAGTTTCTTTAAAAGAAGAAGGGGTGTACATCACAGAAATATTATTTCTTAGAAGGTACTAGATGAACGGTAGAATTCAAGGATTGAATTCAAGCAATCACAATATGCATAAAAACAAAAAAGCCGTCTCTTTTTTATGAAACGGCTCTGCATTAAGGGGTGAGCTCTTTCCGCTTGTTAGCAGAAAAATTATTTCTTTCCACCTTTTTTAGCTTGACCAACTTTCTTCTGTGGCGCTGCGTTTTTAGCGGAAGATTTGGTTTGAGCTTGAGCTGGCTGCTTAAATTTGTTAGCCATGGTAGTGTTCCAATAAAGGAGTTTTGGCCATGTTCTCTCGCCCGTTTTGGCGAAACCCTGACCCATGTCTTGGTGAGTATTCTCCTTACGACATTGATTAATGGTACACACTTTTTAGATCATATCAATGCATTGTAGATGTGGAAGTCCATAGATTTTATTGATAAAGTTTTTGGGACTTAGCTATCAGTGAAAATTGAAAAGACATAAAAAAAGCCCTCCAAAGAGGGCTATATCCACTATAGATAAATGAAGATCATTCTTTACCAAAAGGAAGTCTGTTCAATCCAATTTTACCATTGGTTATTACTACAATAACATCCTGTAGAGCACGGATATCTTCCAGGGGGTTGTCGTAGGTAACAATGATATCGGCTTCTTTACCCACTTCGATGGATCCTGTTCTATTCTCGATACCGAATAATTTGGCGTTATCGATAGTAGCAGTTCGGATAGCTTGCATTGGGGTTAAACCTAGCTTCACAAAGTTGATCACTTCCGTAGGAACGCGTGTTAAACTTTCAGGGCCATATCCTGAATCGGTACTCGCCCCCAGAGGAACTCCATAGGCAATGGCTTTCTTAACGGTTTCAGCCATTTTTGGGAGCATATAGTTCCCACGAATGGTTGTAACAGGGTGGTCGTAATCGCCACCAGGAATGGTTAGGTCCTCAACGGTAGAATAGGTAGGTACTAAGTAGGTTCCTTTTTCAGCCATGAGCTTAAGGGCTTCGTCGCTTGCATAGGTGCCGTGTTCTATACTCTTTACACCAGCTCTAACCGCGTCTATTACCGAGCCATGAGCATGCGACATCACAGGGATATCATATTTAGCTGCTTCTTCAACAATCCAGCGTAATTGTTGTTCGGTGTACACTTGTTTTCGTGGATCGGTTGTAGGCGTTCCTGCGCGTTCTGCACTACGGGTTTTAATCCACTGCACTCCATTTTCAGCATTTACTTGAACAAGTTTTTTTAGCGCTTGTTCTGTGGTTACTCCATCATAAAGCTCAGCTAGTTCGGTATCAGCTAGAATACTTGATCCTAATTTAGGTTGCACGAATACACCAGTAGGGATGATTTCAGGGCCAACCCAGTCACTTTCAAGAGCAAGTTTTTGGAGGGCTACATCGGCGTAGGAACCAACGCTAGCGCTACGAATGGTTGTAGTGCCGTAAAATAATGCACGTTCAGCGGCCTCAAAGCTACTAACGTGGGCGTGGGCATCTAATAAGCCCGGAAGCACAAAGTGCCCTTCCAAATCAATCACTTTACTGCCTGCAGGAATATCCCCTTTGGAAGATGAGATAGAAGTGATGGTGCCATTTTTAATAACGATTGTTTGATTGGGCCGAACCCCCTCCGAAACTCCATCAATAACGTGTGCGTTTGTGAGCACTAAAACTTCATTATTTTGAGCGATTACTTGAGTGCTGCTAAAAAATAAAACCCCTAAAAGAAATAATTTCAATTGTTTGAAAAATGCCATGTCCTAAACTCCATTAGTTAGTATATATGAACCCATCAAATAGAAAGTATTCGTGGTTCCGGCAATATGCGAAGATTAAAATGATGTAAAAAGAGTGAATCGATATGGATTGACATATTAAGGAGGATGAGTGGGCGAGAATTTTTGATCTAAAGATGTTTTAAGTCTGTGACTTTTAACTAGCAGTACCGTAAGACTGTGTCTTGCATTAAGGGTTAAATTCTATACATTTAGCCAATGTCTTTCAAAATTCATAGCGACGTTGGGAATGAAAATAAGCTTCAATATAATGAGCCAGTGATGGAAGTCAGGAGACTTCCTAGTCTAGGGCTTTTAAGTTGCAAACTTAAAAGATCGGGGGGGGGAAGAGAAGCCGCAAAGGCATATTATAAAGAGCATCAATCTATTTTTGATAATTTGATAATGTCTATTAGCTATAGAAAAACCTTAGAAGAAAGAGAAAATGATTAATCCAGTCCCAATTACAATAATAGTATCATTGATAATCCTGTTAATAATGTTAATAACAGGTAAGACACCTGCTTATGGAGTAAAATCTGGTATTATTGCTACGAAAAAGGAAGTTCCATTTTTATATTGGACACTTGTAATCAATTTTTCTTTTATAATCATTTATGGTACATACTTATACTACACAGAGTTATGATTACATTTTGTAGATGAGATAGCAGAAATAGAATTAATAACATACAGACTCAGAAATGCGATTTACAGCAAATAGGATATACTGTATTATTTTATTCTTTTTTGGACTTATTTCATTGAACGGTTGTTCCAATGAGGCAAATAAGAGCCATCCTGATACAGGTACTTTATCTACTTCTCAGGACTCTATTTTGTCTAAAATGGATGCAGATAGTGTAATAAAGAGTTTTTATATCGGTTGATTCTCTGCGTAAGTTAATAGAAGCAGATACGTCGTTGAAAGAAATGAAACCGATGATGGATTCTTTATTGAACGAGTTAGAAAAAGATTCTATCTGAAATTGATAATCTATTAAAAGTAAAGAAACCAAAGCCTCGGCAAATTGTCGGGGCTTTTTGTTTGGTGGTTACTGAATAGCCTTAAGCTTGGTAGCCTTAATAAAATTGTCAATAGTGAGTAGCAGGGAATTACGATCTTGCACCCCCAAAGATGTTTTAAGTCTGTGACTTAAAACTAGCAGTAAGGATTAAATTCTATACATTTAGCCAATGCCATTCAAAATTCATAGCGACGTTGGGAATGAAAATAAGCTTCAATATAATGAGTCAGTGATGGAAGTCAGGAGACTTACTAAGCTGGTACTTTCAAGTTATAAACTTGAAAGATTTATGGATAGAAAGTTGGTGAGAAAATCAGGAGTGGAGTCCTTTTAATGTTCCCCAGCGGTGCTACGGAACTAGGGGTATAGAATTGTAAGAGGTTAAATGGCATGTGTCACAATCTCGTTACGGAGTTCCACTCCGTAATGCCTAGACGGAGCTCTGCTCCGATTACTAAGAGTAAAAAATATTGTAAGGACCTACCTATCATGGAAGTCTTACCTAATAAAAAACTAATGGGAAGAAGTAGGTTTAAATTTCATGAAGATCATTACCCATACTTTATAACATATACAGTGGTGGGAGGGGTGCCTATTTTTGATGACCCTATTTTATCTAAAGTGATTATTGATTCATTGAAATTTATGACAGCTGAATTCGAGATTGTACTTTATAGCTATGTCATTATGCATAATCATATACATATGATTGTTGAATCAAATAGTATTGCAGAAAAGATAAGAAGGGTAAAATCTTTCACAGCTCGAAAAATCATAGACTCTTTAGAATTTCGAAATAGATCAAATATTCTATATAGAATCAAGCTGTTTCGGGTTACTTTTAAGGAGTCTTCACAATATCAATTTTGGCAAGAAGGTTCACACCCCATTCAAATAAATAATGATAAAAAGCTTATTTCTTGTATCGAATATATTCACAATAATCCTGTTAAAGCGGGCTTTGTGGAAAAACCAGAACACTGGCTATACTCATCTGCAAGAGCTTATAAAGGACTTGAGACTGATCCAATATGTACCTTGTATGGATTAAGATGATATTCATTATTAGTAAGGAGCAGAGCTCCTTAAGATATTCCGCAGCGGAGCTACGGAACTAGGGTAAAAGTAAAGCCCTCTGCGACTATTGATGTAAATATTGATGGTGTGGACTTCAAAGAACTAAAATATATAGATAATTAAACAATGAAGAATATAGATTCAGAATTATTAAATGAAATAGTTAGAAACTTAGAAATAGACTATATAGGTTTTTGGATCATTTATTCTATGATAAAAAAAGCACATAATACAGAAGACTCTAAAGAAACATTAGTCTATAAGGTTTTTTTGTATATAAATGAGTTGCTTGAAATAGATAATGTTTTAATTGGAGATTTATTAAAAGATAACGAAGATCAATCATTCTTTAAATCTTGGAAAATTTTAAAGAACGAAAGTATTCTAGCCATAATACAAAGATGGTCTCTGATGAATTTTGAAGAGCCTAACATCGGTGATGTATGTTACTTTACTAAATTAAAAAATTGATTCTCTCGCATCTATTGTAAAGCACGTTATTGAAAAACTAAAAGACATTCTGAGAAATTAGGATGTCTTTTTTTATTGGTGACTACTGAATAGCTTTGAGCTTGGTAGCTTTAATAAAATTGTCAATGGTAAGCAGTAAAGATTCTCTATCGGTTTCGGGGAGGTTTTGTATTTCCCAGTAAAAGCAGGATATGTGGATGATCCCATTCATTGGAGATATTCATCAGCAAGAAATTATCGTGGTGAGACTGGTTTGATTGATATTAGTTTGTATGCTGGTTAGGAGTGCAATTAATAGAAGCTGGAGCTTCTGGAATGTGTTCCCAAGCAGGAGCTTGGGAACAAGGAAGGGGGCCAGTGATGGAAGTCAGGAGACTTCCTCGTCTAGGGCTTTTAAGTTGCAAACTTAAAAGATCTGAAATGAATGAGAAAACAGAGGAGAGCAATAGTATATCACATCACATAGGGGCATAAAAAAAGCCCCAGAAGCTGTGAAAGTGCTTCGAAGGGCTTATTTAGGTGTACACCCGAGAGGATTCGAACCTCTAACCGCCTGATTCGTAGTCAGGTACTCTATCCAGTTGAGCTACGGGTGCATATTTCAATAATTTGAAAGGCTCCAAAGATACGGACTTTAGCAGCCCGAAACAATAGAGAATTCATGAAAAAAGCCCACTCGAAGGAGCGGGCTTTCTTTATTTACAAATTGTATACCTAAGCAAATGCTTAGTATCTGTACTGATCTGACTTATAAGGACCTGTGATTGGAACACCAATGTATTCCGCTTGGTCTTCAGTAAGGGTTTCAAGCTCTACACCAATTTTAGATAAATGTAAGCGTGCTACTTTTTCATCTAAACTTTTTGGAAGTACGTGAACACCTGGCTCAAATTCCTCTGGACGGTTCCAAAGTGCAATCTGTGCCAAAGTTTGGTTGGTGAAGCTGTTACTCATCACAAAAGATGGGTGACCCGTTGCATTACCAAGGTTCATTAAACGTCCTTGAGATAGTAGTACAACTTGCTTACCCGACTTCAACGTGAAGATATCAACCTGTGGTTTGATGTTTTCTTCTTTGGAGTTTTCTTTTAGCCACGCAACATCAATTTCGTTGTCGAAGTGACCGATGTTTCCAACAATCACTTTGTCTTTCATTATTTCGAAATGCTTGCCTTGTACGATGTCTTTATTACCCGTAGCGGTCACAATGATATCGGCACGAGGTGCAGCGTCATCCATTTTCTTAACTTCGAAACCATCCATAGCAGCTTGGAGTGCACAGATTGGATCGATTTCGGTAACAATTACACGAGCACCAGCACCACGTAGTGAAGCTGCGGTTCCTTTACCTACATCACCGTAACCAGCAACAACAGCTACTTTACCAGCCATCATTACATCGGTAGCACGACGAATAGCATCTACAGCTGATTCTTTACAACCGTATTTGTTATCAAATTTCGATTTTGTAACCGAGTCGTTTACGTTAATAGCAGGAAGAGTTAGGGTTCCTTTGCGCTCACGCTCGATAAGGCGAAGTACACCAGTAGTAGTTTCTTCAGAAATTCCGTTGATACCATCTACTAACTCAGGGTAGCGATCGAGTACCATGTTGGTTAAGTCGCCACCGTCATCTAAAATCATATTTAGAGGTTGGCCATCTGGGAAGAATAGTGTTTGTTCAATACACCAATCAAACTCTTCTTCAGTCATACCTTTCCAGGCGTAAACAGGAATGCCAGCTTCAGCAATAGCTGCTGCTGCGTGGTCTTGAGTAGAGTAGATATTACATGAAGACCAAGTTACATCGGCACCTAAATCTACTAATGTTTCAATAAGTACGGCAGTTTGGATAGTCATGTGAAGACATCCGGCGATGCGTGCACCTTTCAGTGGTTGCTCGGCTTTGTATTCTTCTCTTAATGCCATTAAACCTGGCATTTCAGCTTCAGCTAGTTCAATCTCTTGGCGTCCAAATTTTGCCAATGAGATATCTGCTACTTTATAAGCTGGTTTCTCTTTTACATCTTGCATAATAATTATATCGTCGATTCTAGGATTGTTTATTGTCTTCAATAATGGTTTTTGCCTTCAAGTAATCGCCTTTTGTACCGCTACTACCTACTTCAGCTTTTATCAAATATCCATCTGGATCGATGAATATTTTAAAGGGGATACCAAAAGTAATCACTTTTGCACCCACTTCTTCAGTGTCTAATAAAAAGTTAAAATCATAGCCTTTTTCTTCAGCAAAGGCTCTTACTTCTTCGGGAGTGTCTGAATCTTGCAAATTCACAGCAAATACTTCGAAGTCGTCGCCATATTCTTTGCGCAACGAATCCATAGCTGGGAATACTTGTAAACAAGGGCCACACCACGTTTCCCAAAAGTCAACCAGTATCACTTTACCCTTGTAATCTTTTACTGAAACCGTGTTGCCTTCCAAATCAGTAAAGGTGGCGTTGTAAATGATTTCACCTGTTTTCAGTAGTTCGCTATTGAGTTCGCGAGGGTTTTCGCGGGTTTCACCACAGGCTATAAATAGCAGTACAGTTAGGATGGGTAATAAGAGCTTTTTGTGCACAGTCTTGATTGAGTTTAAGGTTCGTTTATGTAACACCATAAAGATACCAATTAGTTCGGAGAAATTTCAGAGAGAGGTTTACATCTCTTAACACCATGCTTATAGTGAAACTGATTCTTAATTATTATTTAATAGCCGACACGTCAAAAGACGTTGTTTTTTAATACTAAAACAAATAAGGCATATGAGAAAAAGTTACTATTCGAAGGTAGGCGCATTTTTATTCGCACTACTTTTTTCAAGTCACTTAGTGATGGCCCAGTATCAAGTTACTGGTGTTGTTACAGATGAAGCCACAGGTGATGAACTTGTGGGTGTTACCATTTTCGATCCAGCATCGGGAGGTGGTGTAACCACTAATGTTGATGGTATTTATACCATTGAAGTTGACGGAGCCACTACCTTGCGCTTCTCTTACATTGGGTATGTAACCCAGAACATTGATGTTGATGGAAACGCTGGAGAAGAAGTTACTCTAAATGTGACGTTAAAAAGTGATGTTGCAAATCTAGATGAGTTAGTGATTACAGGTTTGGCTTCAACAACGAAGCGTTCCAACCTAGCAAACTCTGTTTCTTCCATTAACGCAGAAGATATTTCAGGTAAAACTGACCCTCCTACATTGGATGGAGCTATGCAGGGTAAAATCCCTGGGGTCCAAATACAGTCGTATAGTGGAGCGCCAGGTGGTGGTTTCAACGTTCAGATGCGTGGGGTATCCACTTTTGGTGCTTCAGGATCTCAACCACTTTATATCGTTGATGGAGTGTATATCAATAACTCTAATATTTCAAACGGTAGATCAAGTGTAAGTGGAGCCGGTGGCTCGTCGCAGGATGATTCAGCGAACCGACTTGCAGATTTAAACCCTGATGATATTGAAAGCATTGAGATTCTTAAAGGATCATCAGCGGCGGCTATTTATGGTCAGCGTGCGAATGCAGGTGTAGTAATCATCAAAACGAAAAGAGGTAAGGCTGGCGATACTAAGATTTCTGTATCACAAGATGTAGGTTTTAGTGCTGCATTACGTTTCCAAGGTCGTACCGAATGGAATGAAGCTCGTATTCGGGATTTCTGGGGAACGGGTGCTCGTGGCGATCTAGAAGTTCAGCGGTATAACACTGCAAAATCTAATGGTAATATCGTTGATCTTGAGAAAGAGTTATATGGCAACCAAGGTGCTATTATGAACACGCAGATTAGTGTATCTGGTGGTAATGAAAAAACTCGTTTCTTTATATCAGCATCTAACAACGATGAGCAAGGTATTATTGAAGAAACAGGCTTCCAGCGCCGTAGCCTACGTGCGAATATTGATCATAGCATCAATAAAAATGTGCGTATAGCTACTAGTTCTTCGTATATCAATACTGACTCACAGCGTGGATTTACTGGAAACCAGAATAACACGGGTGGATCTATTGGTTATACCTTAGCATTTACTCCGAACTACGCTTACGATATCCTTAAGCAGAATGCGGATGGGACCTATAACGACAACCCATATTTCTCTGAAAACCCATTTAGACTTATCGATGACGCTAGAAACGACCAAGAAGTAAATCGTTTCATCCAATCGGTTGAATTAAATGCAGATCTTATCTCAAGCGGTGTAAATCGTTTAGCATTTAGCTTACGTGGGGGATTAGATTATCTAGCTTCAGATGGTATAGTGTATTTCCCTGAGTACATGCAGTTCCAAAGAACAGCCGCTGACTTCCCTGGTGATGTGTATCATTCAATTAGTGAAGTATTGAATTTAAATCTACAAGCTTCATTAGCATACAGCACAGAGCTACAGTCTGAGATGGGAACGTACTACTTGAATACTCAAGCTGGTTTCTCTCGTTACGACCAAAAGATTTCACAAGACAATATTCGAGGTCGTGGTTTATTACCAGGGCAAACGAATGTTGGAAATGCGGCACAAGTAACGGCTTCTCAGGGCTTTACTGAGATTGCAGATATTGGATACTTTGCTCAGCAAGAAGTCAACTGGGATGATAAAGTTATCGCAACGGTGGGGGGTCGATTAGATCGTTCTACTCTAAACTTAAATGACGATGAGCTTTATTTCTATCCAAAAGCATCGGTTGCTGCAAACCTTACCAATTTCGACTTCTGGACGGTAAATGACATCAGCCAGTTGAAGTTACGTGTTGCTTATGGTGAGACTGGTGGACTTCCAAACTTTGGAAACATATTCACGAGTGCGAATAGTGAGAACATTGGAAGCTTTGTTGGTATTTCAGCAGGTGGTTCTACAGTTGATCCTAACCTAAAGCCAGAAAGTGCAAAAGAGCTTGAGTATGGTATAGATGTAACGTTCTTGGATGGACGTATTTCATTTGAAGGAACCGTATACAAGAAAACGGTTGAAGATTTAATCTTGAATCTAAACCCTGCTCCAGCAACAGGACTAGGTGGTGTTTCAACAAATGCAGCTGATCTTGAAAACGAGGGTATTGAATTAGGTCTTAATTTAATTCCAGTGAATAATTCTAACTTAGTGTGGAATAGTTCCATTCTATGGTGGAAGAATGAGTCGCTAATTACCGACTTAAGAGTACCTGAAGATATCAATGGTGCCTTCTCAACGGGTTTTGGTTTTGCTAAGATCAAAGAGGGCGTTTCACCAACAACCATTTATGGTTTTGATGAAAATGGTGAAGAGAAAATCTTTGGTAACTACCAGCCAGATTTCCAGATGTCGTTTTCAAACGATTTCAACTTCTTGCAAAACTTCAGTGCTAGTTTCTTAGTGCATTGGAGTCAGGGCTCTGAGTTAACAAACTTATCGGATTTATTATCTGATGGTAGAGGTAACACGGATGATTATTATACCGAAGGAACTACTCGAGTTCAGCGCCCAGCGGGTACCGCACGTTTCGTAGATGATGGTTCTTACATCAAGTTAAGAGAAGCGTCGTTGTACTATACAGTGCCTAAAGAATTCTTGTCTGACCAATTGAACGGTGCATTGAGCCGTATCAAAGTTGGTGTGTCGGGTACAAACTTATTATTGATATCAGATTATGGAGGGTATGATCCTGAAGTGAGTGCGCTTGGTAGATCAAACATTGGTCGTCAAGTAGACATTACCCCATATCCAAGTTCAAGAAAGATCTTGTTCCATTTGAAATTCGATATCAACTAATTCTAAAGAATGTATACTATGAAAAAATTTACCAAATATTTAGCTATTGCAGGACTTGGACTTAGTTTTGTGGCGTGTGATCTGATTGATCCCGCAGCCGTGACTGATCCAAATAGTCCGAGTGAAAATGCGGTGTTGCAGAATGCAACCAAGTCAGATATCCAAAACTTGGTAACAGGTTTGGAAGCTGAAAACAGAAACTATAATACTGTATGGACGTTATTCGGAGCTTTCGGGCGTGATTTATATTACTTCGGAACTTCTGATCCTAACTTTTTCGACCAGTGGTTACAGTTACCTGGAAACCCTGCACCTGATGCGGAAGACAATCATACTTTCTTCGGTGATGGATCTGCTTACGAAAGCCCTTATGGAGCCGTTCGCCAAGCTGACTTCTTAATTACTGCGGTTAACAATACCGATCAGTTATCTGATGCAGAAGCAAGTGGTGTAATTGGTTTTGCCAATACCCTTAAGGCCTATCAGCTTATCTGGCCATGGCACCATCAGGGAACGAATGGAATTCGTGTAGATTTAAACTACAGTGATCCATTGAATCCCGGTGATTTCCTATCGCAAAGTGATGCATTAACGAGAATTCGTGCCATTCTTGATGAGGCGAATACTTCATTAGGTAACGCGGGTTCAAGCTTTGTGTTTGAATTAACAGATGGCTTCGAAAACTTTGATACTCCAGCAACCATGCAAGAAGTGAATAGAGCTATTGCGGCTCGTTTTGCGGTATATGCAGGCGACTGGGGTGGTGCTTTAACTGCCTTAGATGATTCGTTCTTGAATCTGAATGCAACAACCGTAGCTGAACTAAAGGCAGGTCCAGCGCATGTGTATGCAGGTGGTGATGATAGAACAAACCCGTTTTATTATGTGCCGGATGCGGCCGCTGATCGTGTAATTGTTGGAAGCCCAAACTGGGTGAACGACGCTGAGGCGAACGACGATCGTATCGATGATAAACTGGATCTAAGAACAGCTCCAGCAGAAGTATCAGAGCTACCGCTCGTATCTGCGGATTACCAAGAAGGTAGATACGGACAAACGGATGCAGTACCATTTATCCGAAATGAGGAGTTAATCCTTATTTATGCGGAAGCGAAAATCAACCGTAATACGGGTACTGATTTAGTGGATGCCGTTGATGCTATAAATACCATTCGTAACATTTGGGGATTACCTGATTATTCAGGGGCAGTTACTCAAGCAGCTTTACTCGATGAGATGTTGAATCAACGTCGATACTCACTGTGGGGTGAAGGTCACCGATGGGTAGATATGAGAAGATATGATCGTCTGGATGATATCGATACCTCATTAGACGGTGGTCGTGTACCTACTCAAGTTGCACGTCCTCAAGGAGAGCTTGATTGGGAAGACTATGTTGGTTCCAATTAAAAAAATGGAATAGTAGTATATCTAACCTAATACTAAAGTAGGCGGTTAGCATTCCTGGAGCCCTGTGTGTAAAAGCACAGGGCTTTTTTTATGCAACCAGTATAAATCATTGTCTCAAATTGATTTAAATAGTTTGTAATTATTAAAGAGCAATTTACTCTAATAGTGAAATGCAATAGCGCAGATGTTAAAAAAGGTTGATAAATGTTAAAATTTATATAATAATGTTGGCTCAGCTTATTGCTATAACAATCAATTAAATCAAGACATATGAGACACAGTTACTATAAACGAGTATGTGCCTTTTTATTTGGTATACTCTTAACCAGCCAGTTAGCAATGGCCCAGTATCAAGTTACGGGCCTTGTTACAGACGACGCTACCGGTGATATACTGGTAGGTGTTACCGTATTTGATCCTTCTACAGGAAATGGTACGACAACTAATTTAGATGGTAGATATACCATCGATATTCCCTCAGGAGACGCTACGCTAAGGTTTTCTTACATAGGTTACCTTACGCAAAATATTAATGTATCAGGAAGCAACGGCGCTACCGTTACCATGGATGTAGCCATGAAATCCGATGTTGCCAATTTAGATGAGTTGGTTGTTACGGGTTTAGCTTCCACCGTGAAAAGGTCGAATCTTGCAAATTCAGTAGCCTCCATTAATGCAGAGGACATTGCAGGTAATAACGACCCTTCAACGATAGACAATGCACTATATGGTAAAATCCCTGGAGTGAATATCATATCCCAAGGGGGTGCGCCTGGTGGAGGATTTAACATCCAGTTACGTGGCGTAAGTACGCTTGGTGCAGGTACCTCTCAACCACTTTATATTATTGATGGGGTGTATGTAAACAACAGTGCAATTTCTACCGGTCGTTCTTCTGTTAGTGGGGCAGGTGGCTCGAGTCAGGATGATGTTGCCAACCGTTTAGCCGATTTAAACCCAGACGACATTGCCAGTATAGAAGTGCTTAAAGGTTCATCAGCAGCAGCCATTTATGGGCAGCGTGCGAATGCAGGTGTAATCATTATCACTACTAAAAAAGGTAAAACGGGTGAAACGGAAGTGAGCGTTCAGCAGGATATTGGTTTCACTAATGCTGTTCGTTTACTAGGTAGAACAGAATGGAATGAAGCTAAAATCAGAACATTCTGGGGAACAGGCGCACGTGGCGACTTAGAAGTTCAGCGCTATAATGATGCCAGCAATGCAGGTAGAATTCGTGATCTTGAAAAAGAGATTTACGGTGAAACTGGATTATTGAAGAACACTCAGTTGAGTGTATCAGCTGGTGGAGCGAAAACACGTTATTTCTTATCAGGTAACCTAAAAGAAGAAGACGGGATTATAAAAAACAGTGGTTTTGAACGTCAATCGGTTCGAGCCAATGTTGAGCATAATATTAGTGATCGCGTAATTGTAACCTCAAATACTAACTTTGTGCGTTCAGTAACCGACCGTAGCTTTACGGGTAACCAAAACGCAACGGGTGGTTCACTTGGGTATACATTGGCATTCACTCCTAATTATGCCTACAACCTATTGGTTAACCCTGATGGTACGTATAACAACAACCCTTACTTCTCTGAAAACCCATTCCGTTTAAGAGATAAAGCTGAAAACACTCAGGCGGTAAGTCGTGTGGTTCAGTCATTTGGTGCTACTGCAGACTTAGCTGAATGGGGAGCTTCAAGATTAGCCCTTAGAGCGAATGGTGGATTCGATATCATCAATTCGAATTCGATGGTATACTTCCCTGAATTCATGCAGTCACAGAGTACACTTACCGATCCCGGTGATGTGATTCACACCACTACAGATATTATCCAGACAAACCTTCAAGCTTCTTTAGTATATAATACAACGCTTGTATCAGGTGAAAATGAATTCTTCTTGACTTCGCAAGCGGGTTACTCACGTTTTAGAGTAGACCAAGAAGTGGAGACTTTAAGAGGCCAAGGATTAGCTCCAGGACAGGTTAATGTTCAGAATGCGAATGTTCAGCTACTAGGGCAAGCATTCCAAGAGGTAACCGATGTGGGATATTTTGCTCAGCAAGAAATCAACTGGGCTGATAAAGCAATCCTGACCATTGGTGGTAGAATGGATAAGTCGACGTTGAATGTTCAGCAAGACGAATTGTATTTCTACCCAAAAGCATCGGTAGCATTTAACTTAACGAACTTCGATTTCTGGAATTACGATGAATTCAATCAGTTAAAGTTAAGAGCTGCGTATGGCGAAACAGGTGGTTTAGCAAGCTTTGGTCAAACCTTTAGTCCGCTTAATAGTGTGAATATTGGTGGTAACTTAGGCGGTGTGCAAGGTACACGTGCTATTGACCCTGAGTTAGTTCCTGAGAGAGCCAAAGAGATTGAGTTTGGTATCGATTTAAGTGTACTAGACCAGAAAGTATCTTTCGAGGCTACCTACTATAACAAGACTGTTGAAGACTTGATTCTTGATTTAGTGCCTTCAAACTCTACAGGTATTACAGCGGTTGCAACCAATGCTGCCGAGCTTGAAAACAAAGGGCTTGAGTTAGGTTTGAATGTGAACCTGGTTCGTAACGTAGATATCGATTGGATGACCCGTATTTTCTGGTGGACCAACAGTTCTGAGATCACCAAGTTGAATATCCCAGATCAGTATAACACAGCTTTTGGTGCTCCGGTATTGGGTGGTGTATTACTTCGTGAAGGGGAATCGCCAACAGCAATTGGTGGCCAAAATGCAGATGGTGACCTCGTTAAGTTTGGTGACTTCCAGCCAGATTTCCAGATGTCGATTGGAAACGAATTAAAGCTTTACAAAAATTGGAGCTTAGATTTCTTATTCCACTTCAGTCAGGGAGCAGAAAACATTCAGCTTTCTAACTTACTAAGAGACTCTGGTGGTAATACCGATGATTACTTTGTGAGCGATACTGAAACAGTTGATCGCGGTCCATTCATCACATCTCAGTTTGTTCAGGATGCAAGCTACATCAAATTACGTGAAGCATCGCTGTACTACACCGTTCCAAAAGCAAGCTTAACAGGCTTATTTGGCGACTCTGTTCGAGGCATTAAACTCGGTGTATCGGGTAACAACTTATTATTGATAAGTGATTACGACGGATACGATCCGGAGGTAAGTAACTTTGGACGTCAGTCTGTATTGAGTTCTGTTTCAGTAACTCCATACCCGAGTGCACGACGTGTTCTGTTCCATGTAAAACTGGACCTGTAAGATGAGAACAATGAATAAAGGAATTAATATTATGAGAAATATAACAATGACCTTGGTTCTTGCAGCTCTGCTTGTTTTCACAGGCTGTGACTTCTTTAGTTACAATGAGGTTCAGGATCCAAATAACCCAACTGTTGAAGCCGTTACCAGCGGCGCTACGGCCGGCCAGTTAGTAAACTTGGCCACAGGTCTAGAATCACGCCATAGAACCTATGCGAATGCGGGATCAAACTACCAAGCATTAGTAGGTGTATTTGGGCGTGAGATGTATGCTATCTTCAATTCAGATCCTAACTTTTGGAGAAGATGGGTTCAAACGACTACCCCGAATGCAGAAAACGATCCAACCTTTTTTGCAGGTATATTTAGAACCTATACAGCACCATATAACGCTATTGCACAAGCAAATCTGATTTTAACAGCCGTAGACAATACGGATGCAATTTCGGATACAGAGAAAAACGGATACCGTGGATATGCGAATACCATCAAAGGATTCCAATATCTAATACCGTTGCAAACCCAATACAGAGATCAAGGAGACCGTAGTCCATCAGGTTCTATTCGAATTGATGTAGACGACTTCTTAAATCCTGGACCTTTTAGAAGTTATGATGATGCATTATCTGACATCAGAGATATTCTAGATCAGGGTTATGCTCAGTTACAGAATTCAGGTACAAGCTTGCACTTTGCAGATGGTTTATCCTCTGGATTTGATGGTTTTGCAACAGCAGCAGGAATGGCAGAACTAAACCGAGCGATTGCAGCAAGAGCGGCACTCTATGCCGAAGACTGGCAAGGAGTACTCGATGCCTTAGATGATTCATTCATAGACTTTACAGCTACACCAGCTTCTATGAATATTGGTGGCTACCATGTATTCCAAGGTCCACCAGATACATTCAACCCAATGTTCTGGACTCCGAACCAAGCAAGTACTCAAATTTTAATGGTTCATCCAGACATCCTTGCGGATACTACAGCAGGTGATGGTCGAATCTCTAAGTTCTTTGAGCGTAACGATCCTGTAGTATTTACAGGCGAGTCTACGTATCAATTTATGCATCAAGTACAGTTGTTTAATTCAAACGATTCTCCAATTCCATTTATCAGGAATGAAGAATTACTGCTCATGTATGCTGAAGCGAGTGCTCGTGAATCGAATTTCTTAGATGCCCTCGATGGTATCAATGCAGTTCGTAATGCATGGGGATTAGGCGATTATGCTGGCCCGGTTACAGAAGCAGACCTCATCGATGAAATCGTATATCAGCGTAAGTATTCACTGTATGGTGAAGGACATCGTTGGATTGATATGAGACGGCTTAATCGCTTAAATCAAATCGATACCTCGCTTGATGGTGGCCGAGTTCCATTATATATCTCACGTCCACTTGATGAGATTAACTGGGAAAATCGTAACTAATCGATTTACCCCTTAAAAATTAAGCCCTGCACAAAGTGTAGGGCTTTTTTTATGTGATAGATTTCTATCTTTGAGCATGGAGAATAAACAGCATGATTTTGTAATTGTAGGAGCCGGAATTGTAGGGCTTTCTACCGCATATAAACTATCCTTAACCTATCCTGAAGCATCGGTTTTAGTTCTTGAAAAAGAAGACAGAGTAGCGGCTCATCAAACGGGTAAAAACTCTGGGGTAATTCACTCAGGCATCTATTATAAACCAGGCAGTTATAAAGCAAAAAACTGCTTCGATGGTCGACATCAATTGGTTGAGTTTTGTAATGAACATGGAGTAGAAATTGATGTGTGTGGCAAAGTAATTGTTGCTACAAATGAAGAAGAGTTGCCGCGCTTAGAAGCCATCTATCAAAGAGGATTAGAAAATAAGATTGAAGGCATTGCTAAAATTGATGGGGAGCGTTTAAAGGAAATAGAGCCTCATGTAAACGGTATTGCAGCTATTCATGTACCTTGTGCGGGCATCGTTGATTTTGCAGGGATGTGCGAAAAGCTTCGTGAGCTCATTGAAAGTGGCAATGGCGAAGTGAGATTCGGGCATGCAGTAAACAACATACATCAGCATAAAGAAGGCTTGAACATTGCCACCAACCAAGGCAATGTAGCGGCAAAATATTTGATTAACTGTGCAGGGTTATACTGCGACCACGTTGCTAAATCAGCCGGCGTGAAATCACCGATTCAAATTGTGCCCTTCAAAGGTGAGTACTACGAGCTAAAACCTGACGCTGAATACCTGGTTAATCACTTGATTTACCCCCTTCCACATAAAGACTTCCCTTTCTTAGGTGTTCACTTTACTCGAATGGCACTTGGTGGTATTGAATGCGGACCGAATGCGGTTCCGGTATTTAAAAGAGAAGGCTACGATAAGATTTCCTTCGATATGGACGAAGCTATCGAAATGATCAATTTTCCTGGATTCTGGAAATTGTCGTTTAAGCACTGGCGAATGGGTTTAGATGAATACCATCGATCGCTATCTAAGAAAGCTTTTGTGAAAGGTCTGCAGAAATTGATACCAGAAGTTCGTGAAGAGCATTTGCAGGTAGCTCCTTCAGGGGTGCGTGCGATGGCCCTTCAACCAAATGGTGAGATCTTAGATGATTTCTATTTTGAAAGCTCCGACCGTCAAGTACATGTATTGAATGCTCCAAGCCCGGCCGCTACAGCAGCATTAGCTATTGGTGATGAGATTGTTAGTGAGGTGAAGTCAGCATTCGCTCTCTAGTTTGACTGATTGATAGATAGATCGAAAGGATTTGATCGTCTATAACTATTGGGAAATCGAAGTATTAGCATTCATATTTGTCTTAAACCAAAGTAGGAGAAATGATGAAGATAATTATTGTAGGTGCCTCAGGTACCATCGGTAAACCAGTAAGTGATGAACTTTCAAAACGCCACGAAGTGATTAGAGTAGGGTCGAAATCGGGCGATATCCAAATGGATATGACCTCTGTGGACTCTATTCAAAAGATGTATGAAGCAGTAGGAGAATTCGATGCCCTAGTTGTAGCCGCCGGAAGTGCTACCATGAAGCCTCTTCAAGAACTTGCCAACGATGATTTCTATGTGGGCATTAAAAGTAAGATGATGGGGCAAGTGAATTTAGTATTGGAAGGCCAAAAACGGATTAATCCAAAAGGCTCATTCACACTGATAACGGGTATTTTAGCTGATGATCCTGTGCATGGTTCCGTAACATTATCAACAGTGAATGGAGCAGTTAATGCGTTTGTAAAGGCAACAGCTCGAGAGCTTGATAACGGAGTTCGAATAAATGTAGTAAGCCCAGGACTAGTAGAAGAGTCGGCCGAAGCCCTAGGCTCTTATTTCCCAGGTCATACTCCAGTAAGTATGCACCGTGTGGTTGATGGCTTTGTTAAAAGTGTAGAAGGTATTGGTACAGGTGAAGTTATTCGCTTGCATTAAAATCCTTCGATCTTTTCATTGATATTTATACCAAATACCCTCAAACTCCTTTTGAATTATTTCACAGAAGGAGTTTTTTATTTTGATCAATACGGATTCGCTTTATCGGAGGCTTTATGCTACAGATGCCTCGATGTATGAGGAACTGCCTTATGGAGTTAGTTTCCCAAAAACTATTTCAGATATTCAACAAGTTGTTGAGTACGCGCAATCCAATGCATTGACAATTACTCCTCGTGGTGCGGGTACTAGTTTAGCTGGGCAAGCAACCGGCAGTGGAGTGATTCTAGATACTTCACGACACCTAAATGGCATTATAGAACTCAATGGCGAAAAGCAGTTTGCCCGAGTACAACCGGGAGTTATACGCGACACTCTTAACCGTGAATTATCGCCTTTAGGCTTTTTATTTGGTCCTGATACTTCCACTACGAATCGTTGTAATATCGGTGGGATGATTGGGAATAACTCTTCTGGTTCATTCTCAATTAAATATCAGACAACACGTGAGCATGTTCAAGAAATTGAAGCCATACTAAGCGATGGGAGTGTTGTTTGTTTTAAGGCGTTATCGTCTTCAGAGCTGGAAGAAAAAATGGCCCTTCAGAATTTAGAAGGCGCTATTTATAGAGGAATGATATCGTTGCTTAAGAAGCATGAATCGTTAATAAAGGAAATCTACCCTCATCCAGAAATAATTCGACGTAACACAGGCTATGCTTTAGATAAATTATTGGAAATGGCTCCATTTACAGAAGGTGGAAGACCATTTAATCTTTGTGAGTTGCTATGTGGAAGTGAAGGAACTTTAGCTATCACTGCTTCCGCAAAAGTGGGTTTGTCTAAACTGGATAAATTTCAACGCATGGTCATCCCACAATTTGAATCAGTGCATGATGCCTTGGTGGCTACTGTAGAAGCGGTAAAATTAGATCCGGCGGCGGTGGAACTCGTAGATAATATCATCTTAGACACTACAAAAGGAAACCTCGAGCATGTTCAGAACAGGTTTTTCTTAGATGGTGAACCCAAAGCTATTTTGATAATACAGTTTGAAGGCGATTCCGAAATTAAGCTTCAAGAGAAATGTGAAACTTTGGTTCAGCTACTTAAAGAGCGAAAACTAGGGTACGCCTATCCTATCGTGAAGAAGAGTGAGGAAATGAAAAGAGTTTGGGATCTTCGTAAAGCGGGCTTGGGATTGCTTATGGGGCTAGGTAAAGAAGCTCGCTCACCAACCTTTTGCGAAGATACAGCGGTTCGAGTTGAAGATTTACCCAATTATATCCAAGACTTCGAAGCTCTATTAAAAAGACATGACACCGAGTGTGTGTTCTATGCCCATGCTTCTGTAGGGGAGTTACATCTACGGCCTATGATTGATACCTCTACCTCAAAAGGTGTAGAGAAGATGAAAGAAATGGCCATCGAGATTGCCGATCTTGTGGGTAAATACAAAGGTTCATTATCAGGCGAGCACGGCGATGGAAGGGCCAGAGCTCCATATATCGAACAGGTTTTAGGCAAAGAGATGATCCCAGTATTACGCCAAGTGAAGGAACTCTGGGACCCAAATTATATTCTGAATCCAGGGAAAATCGTGAACCCTAAACCCATTGATTCAGATTTAAGATTTTCACCTTCATATAAAATTGCGCCTGTACACACGGAATTTAAATGGCGAAAGGAAGATGGGTATGCTAATGCCATCGATTTGTGTAACGGCGCTGGAGTGTGTAGAAAACTTTCGGAAAGTGGAGGCACGATGTGCCCGTCGTATATGGCTACAACGGATGAAAAAGACAGTACTAGAGGGCGAGCTAATATTTTTCGTCATGTGTTTTCAGGTGAGCAGCCCGAACAGTTTGAATCCGAAGATTTAAAGGATGCATTAAGCCTTTGTTTAAGCTGCAAAGCGTGTAAAAGTGAGTGTCCTGCCAATGTGGATATGGCACGGATGAAAGCAGAGTTTATGCAGGGTTGGATTGACAAAAAAGGAACTGGCTTACAGGATTTATTCTTTACGCAGAGCGCAAAATTTTATGGAATTGCTTCACTAGTACCTTCCTTTTCCAATTGGTTGATCCATTCGAATATGATTAAGGGACTGCTCGAGGAGTATGTGGGGCTTTCTTCAAAACGAAGGCTTCCTTCATTTGCGCAAAAACCATTTCATAAGTTATTACCCAGTTTGAACTTAAATTCATCCGCGAAAGAAAAAGTAGTTCTTATAGTGGATGTGTTTACAAGATATCACGAACCAGATATAGCAGTAAGTGCTATTGAGGTGCTCACGAAGATGGGATATGGGGTGCAGATTGCTGATTTTCAAGAATTAGGACGGCCTCATTTGTCAAGAGGACTTGTTAGAGAAGCCAAGAAGATTATGCAGCATAACTTACCAAAGCTGAATGCCTGGGCAGAAAAGGGCATGCCTATTATTGGGCTAGAGCCCTCAGAGATACTCACCATACGAGATGAATATGTAGACCTTTGCGAAGACACCGATTTAGACATGGTGCAAAATATCGCAGCTCTCACCTATACTTTTGAAGAGTTTATTGAAGGTAAAATAGAACGAGTTCCAGTTAGAGGGGGGAATCAAAAGCTTACTTTACACGATCATTGCCATGCTAAGGCCTTGAGTAAAAGAAGTACTACGAATTTATTATTTACTAAACTCGGGTTTGATGTACAGGAACTTGATTCTGGATGTTGCGGCATGGCCGGAAGCTTTGGATATGAAAAGGAGAATGAAGAAGTATCGTTAGCTATTGCAGAGCAAAGGCTTGCGCCGGCAATTCGTAAAGCTAAAGATCGTCAGGTTTGTGCCCCGGGTTTTTCATGTCGCCATCAGATTAGTGATAGCACAGAAAGAAACGCATTGCATACAGCTCAGATTCTTAGAAATAATTTAAAGTAAGTGCTTAATCTGCTTTTGAAATAAAGCAGATATGCTGTTTATTGTTAAAGATTTTAGGATTCTATATCCCCTTAACCCATCGGAGTTTGGTATGAGATCTTTGTTTTATTCAGTGGTAATACTCTTCCTTTTTTCAATTTCAGCGAGTGCTCAAATTGATTATAACAGTGAAATCCAGCCTATTTTTAATAACAGCTGTACTTCATGCCATGGCGGAACAAGTGGAGTAACTCTATCAAGTTACAGCGCCACTATGAACAGCACGGGTAGTCAATACGGAATCAAAATTGTTATAGCAGGAAATGCCGATGGAAGTCCGCTCGTTGATAAGATTGAACCCAACCCTACACATGGTAGTCAAATGCCGACTAATGGTACATTAAGTTCAGATGAAATCACCAAAATCAGACAGTGGATTGCTCAAGGAGCTAATGAAGTAGCTACTTCCAATGAAGAGGAGGAACTTCAAAGCCCAACAGATTATTCACTGCTCGGCAATTATCCCAATCCATTCAACCCCTCTACCACTATCCAGCTTCGCTTAAAAGAAAGTGCAGAATACAGAGTGAGTATTTACAATGTAAATGGACAGCGAGTAGCGTCCATGTTAGGTAGGGCAAGTGCCGGTACCCAACAGTTAAATGTGAATTTGGCAGAGCAACCGAGTGGGATATACATATACCGAGTTCGGGTGATGCAAGGGAATAAAAGTGTGTTCATCGGTTCAGGCAAGATGACCTTAGTTAAATAGGTCGACCTTAAGCCAGTATTCAATTTTGGTGAACCGATCGATTAATCAACTCTTGGGCACTTTTTAGGGTGTGTTCTGTGATTTCAGCACCACTCATTAAGCTAGCCACTTCGTGGATGTGCTCTTCGTCTGATAGTGCTATAATCTGCGAAGTTGTGCGCTCATCGTGTTCGGTTTTAGCCACTTTGAAATGATGATGAGCTTGGCTGGCTATCTGTGGTTGATGTGTTATAGCGATAATCTGGCATTCGCTAGATAATCGTCGCATAGCTTGGCCAACTTTCTCTGAAATCTCTCCACTTATTCCCGTATCAATCTCATCGAAAATCATTACTGGCAAACTCTGTTCTTTCGCTAAGATGGATTTTAGGGCTAGCATCACACGGCTAATCTCACCACCTGAGGCGATTTTGGCTAGCGGCTTAGGCTCTTCACCTTTATTCGTGGAGATGTAAAGTCGGATGTCATCACAACCAAATTCGGTACATTCCACAGGTTCGCCTTCGATAGAAACCCATCCCTGGTTGTTGATGAGATAGTTAACCTGAACTTCGAATTGAGCACTATTTATTCCAAGTTTTGCAAGTTCTTTGGCGATCTGATCAGATAGTTTGATTCCTATTTCTTTTCTCAATTCATGCAGGTTACGAGCACTTTGAGCAAGTTTTTTCCCTTGGTTTTGAACCGATTTCTCCAGCTTTTCAATTTCAAGATCGAAGTTATCAGCTAGGGATAATTCACGCTGAATCTCAGATAAATACGCAATGAGTTCAGGAATATCTCTTTGATATTTTTTTTGGAGTCGATTGAGCTCCGATTGGCGTTTACGTAGCTCTTCAAGTCGTTGAGGGTTGAACTCGATATTATTTCGGTATCGCTCAGCAAACTGAATGGCTTCGTTTACACTTACACGAGCGGCGTTAATCTCTTCCAAGTACGTTGAAAATTCAGGCTCGATGCGGGAAAGATCTTCCAAGTTCAATTTCAGTTGATTTAGAAGGTGAGAGATGCTCACTTCGTCATGATCGTTCATTTCGGAAATCATGGCCGCTTTTTGGTCTAACACTTCGGCATTATCGAGCAAGTTCATCTCAGCTATCATTTCCTCTTCTTCCTCTATGGATAGCCTTGCTTGCTCTAGTTCATTCACTTGAAATCTGTAAAGCTCCGTTTTTTCTTGCAGCTCACGCTCTCTCTTTTTTAAGGCTGAAAGCTGCTTTTTAAGCTCTTTCATTGCATGATACTCTTTTTGATAGGCCTCCAATACTGGGCCTACCTCTCCAAAGCCATCTACTACAGAACGATGATTTTCTTCCTTCAATAATAACTGATGATCGTGCTGTCCGTGGAGATCAACTAGGTGGTCGCCAATAGATTTGAGCACACCTATAGTAACAGGAGTATCGTTGATAAAAGCACGGCTACCAGTTTGGCGTATCTCACGCCTTAAAACCATATATGGTCGCACTTCAATTTCATGCTCTTCCAAAAATCGAGCTAAATCTGGCTGCTCAAAATATTGAATGGTGGCTTCGGCAATAGCACGATCGGTTCCTCTACGTATAACTTCGGTATCAGCACGTTCGCCTAGAATCATATTGAGTGCACCAATAATGATAGACTTACCAGCACCTGTTTGACCCGTTACAATGTTTAAGCCTTCACCAAATTGAACTTCAAGTTCGTCGATGAGAGCAAAATCTTTTATATATAGCGACTGTATCATGGCAATGAAATTATAGAAGCATTTATGGGATGATAAGATTTATGTGTGATATATGTAAGCGTAAATCTGAATCAAATGAAATATGCCGCAAAAAAACTGTTGTAATGAATCCTAAATATTTCCCTGTGATTAGGTTATCTTTACAGGTCATATTTGGCAGCGCTCTTGCAGGTAGTTAGAGTGGTGAAAATGGAATTCCTTACAGAAGAATGGAAATGGAAGAGAAGAAAACGACGATATACGAATTTACAGTTCCTGATGGACAGCACGAGTCGATACGCTTGGATGTATACATCACCAGCTTTGTTGAGAATGCTACACGTAACAAAGTGCAAGACGCTATTAAAGACGGTTATGTTCAAGTGAATGGCAAGAAAGAGAAGGCATCGTACAAGATGCAGCCGGGCGATAAAATATTTATTGAGCTGCCTAAGCCTCCACCACCTGAGGCTAAACCCGAAGAATTAGATTTGAACTTGATGTACGAAGATGACGACATCATCATCGTAAACAAAGAAGCAGGCATGGTGGTACATCCAGCCTATGGAAACTGGACAGGCACTCTAGTAAACGGATTAATGCATCATGTGGATGAATTAGCAGAGCATGATGACAATGACCTCAGGCCTGGAATTGTTCACCGCTTAGATAAGGATACCAGTGGGGTACTTGTAGTAGCAAAAAATGACGAAGCACTAGCCAAACTATCTGCTAAGTTTGCAGAGAAAGATGTAGAAAGAACCTATTGGGCTATAGTTTGGGGTACTCCAGCAGAAGAAGGAACCATTGAGGGAGACATTGGCCGATCGAAGCACGATCGTAAGTTGATGACCGTACTACCTAACGGACGTGGTAAACATGCGATAACTCATTGGAAAGTACTCGAGTATTTTGATTACCTAAGTTTGGTAGAAGTTCGATTGGAAACGGGGCGTACTCATCAAATTCGTGTTCACTTTAATCATATAGGGCACAACATTTTTGGAGATAAAACCTATGGGGGAACCTCGGTTCGCTATGGTCCTAATACTGGGGCTAGAAAAGTACTCTTTCATAAATTGATAACAGGCTTGAATCGCCAAGCTTTACACGCAAAAACTTTAGGCTTCGAACACCCTCGAACAGGTGAAAAAGTGAGTTTCGATTCGGAACTTCCAGAAGATTTCGCCCATGTGCTCAAAAGCTTACGTGAAAACTGTAAAGCTGAATATTAAAATAGAATCAACTGATTAAGTCAGATAAAACTGTATAGGAATGCAAAAAAAAGAAATTAACATCACAGTAGAATTAGATCAGGAAAACGTACCATCTAACATCATTTGGAGAGCAACAGATTTGCAAGGTCTTGATGAGGCGCAATGTAGGGCTATGTTACTTTCATTGTGGGACTCAGACAAAAAAGACACCTTGAAGCTAGATCTGTGGACGCGCGAGATGACCGTTGATGAGATGAAGATTTTCTTTCATCAAACACTCGTTACCATGGCAGATACCCTCAAACGTGCTACCAACGATGAGAGAATCACTGGTGATATGATGGACTTCTGCGATTACTTTGCAGAGAAGATGGAAATTAAAGGGTAACATCTCCCATGATTTCTTTCCAGTACAATGTGTTTTTTGAAGTAGCTACAAATTTGAGTTTCTCAAAAGCCGCTGAGTTGTTATACATAACACAGCCGGCGGTAAGTAAGCACATAAAAAAGCTGGAAGCTGAAATCGGCGTTCCTCTATTCGAACGAAAAGGCAATAGTATTTGCCTAACAGGTCCTGGCGAAAAACTGCTAGATCACATGTATAAGGCGAAGAACTTAGAACGCCTTATACAATCAGATATGGATATCATCAAAAGTAGGCGAGAGGCTAGAGGTGAATTAAGAGTAGGAGCTAGCACTACTATTTCACTGTATGTGCTGCCAAAAGTGTTTTCAGCTTTTCATAAAAGATTTCCAAAAATTCAGCTATTACTCATCAATCGTAATAGTGAGAATATCCTGAAAGCACTTGTGAATAAAGAAATCGATTTAGCCATTATAGAAGGGAAATACGAAGTGAACTCCTTTCAACAGGCCGAGTTTATGGAAGATGAAATTATTCCAGTGTGTTCGTCCCGTAGCCCATATGCAAAGTCGGAATTGTGCATTGAAGAATTGAAAGCGCTGCCAATGATTATGCGTGAAAGAGGTTCGGGTACATTATCAGTGTTAGCCAACGAACTAGAGCAAAATGGCATTAAGTTGGGTGATCTTAAAATCATTGCTCGACTAGGAGGTACCGAAGCCCTTAAAAATTATCTTTTAGAAGATGAGGCTATAGGTTTCTTATCACGATTAGCTATTCAGCGAGAGCTAGCATCAAATACGCTTCGAGAAGTTAAAGTAGAGGGATTATCCGTGAAGCGGCAGTTCTACTTTGTGATGCGAAAGGGCGAAGAAGAAGGTTCGTTAATAAAATCCTTCAAACAGATTGCGGCGCATCAGTATAACCAGGATTTATAGCTTATACTAAATGGCTATTTGATTAGTTATGTGCTTTCGATGGATTTTTGGGCATGGAAAAAATGTACGCACCCACTACTTATGTATCCCATTTAGCCTGTTCTAAATGCGGTCAAGAATTTGATATTAAAAGCCTTCAAACATTCGCTACATGTTGTGAGCGACCGTTAATTGTACGGTATAATTTCTTAGATCTCGGCAAAGAAGAGCTCATCGGTCGCCCTTTGAATATGTGGAGATACCGTGAGGTATTACCTGTTATCCATGACGAGAATATTGTTTCCTTAAGCGAAGGAATGACTCCTATTCTAGATATGCCTCGTCTTTCGCAAAAGTACGGATTAAGAACGGTGATACTGAAAGATGAAGGATTGAACCCAACCGGATCTTTTAAGTCTAGAGGGCTAAGTATGGCCGTTTCAAAAGCGAAAGAGCTAGGCGTTACGGAGTGTGTGATTCCAACGGCAGGAAATGCAGGAGGTGCGCTTAGTGCCTATTGTGCTCGTGCAGGAATGAAAGTGACGGTATTAATGCCGGATATCACTCCAGATATATTTCAGGAAGAATGTAAGTTCTATGGAGCCGACCTCATTTTAGTGGATGGTTTGATTGATCGTTGCGGGGAGCTATCAAAAGAAGTGCAGGAGCGAACGGGGGCATTCAATATGTCTACATTAAAAGAACCATATCGCATTGAAGGCAAAAAAACCATGGGATACGAAATTGCCGAACAATTGAATTGGCAACTTCCAGATGTGATTATTTATCCAACAGGTGGAGGAACAGGACTCATCGGTATATGGAAGGCCTTTAAAGAAATGGTAGAATTAGGCTGGATTCACGAAGAAGATTTACCCAAGATGGTGGTTGTTCAAACCGAAAATTGTGCGCCTGTTGTGAAGTACATCCACGGGCAGGAAATTGATGAAGCCACTATTAAACGCTCCATAGCTAATGGCTTAGCCGTTCCTAAGGCCTTTGGTAGAGATTTAATCAAAGAGACTGTAGAGGAGTCGAATGGCTACGCTATTACCGTTTCAGAGGACCAAATCTATGAAAGTACTCTCGAAATCGGTTCGCAAGAAGGAATATCAGTAGCTACAGAAGGTGGAGCTATTTGGGCGGCCCTTAAAGATTTAGTGAGCGATGGTAGAGTAAAATCGGATGAAAAAATTCTATTATTGAATACCGGAAGTGGTAATAAGTACTTAGAAAATCTACGTAACTATCGCTAAGGTTATAGTCCAATCATAATTGCAACCATGATGGCAACTAGTCCAATGCCAATCACACAAAGCAATGGGAGCCAAGCGAATTTGAACCATTCTTTGTAACTCACCCCTGCTGCCGTGAGTACGGCAAGTAGCGCACCGTTAGTGGGGGTAATCATATCCATGGTTGATGCACCGTACTGGTAGCAAAGAATCATTACTTGTCGCGACATCCCGATTAAATCGGCTAATGGAGAGAGTAATGGCATAGTTAGTACAGCTTGCCCAGAATTACTTGGAACGGGGATATGGAGAATTGCTTGAGATACGGTCATCCCAACTGCAGAAACCGTTACAGGAAGATCTTGAAGGGGGTTGAAGAGGGCATACACCATAGTGTCTATAACTTTGCCTTCCTCAAGTATCAGATAGAGGCTACGGGCAAGTCCTACGATTACGGCAGCGAAGGCCATTTCCTGAAAACCACCGGCATACGCTTTAGAAGTACCATTGATTCCTAATCGACCAATAAGTCCACAGGTAATACCCATCACAAAAAAGAGTGCCGACATCTGATTGTAATCCCACTCCCAAATCAGAATGCCATATACCATAGTTGCAAAAGTGGCTACCACAAGGAGTAATATTATAGCTGAACGAGCGGATAGTTTTGACTTAGAATCATGTTCATACACAATGGCTTCATCTACCGTTTTTCCTTTTTTGATTACCCAAGTAATCCAAAATGCAACGGCAATGGCCATAACTACAATTCTGAATAGCGAACCTGAGAATGGAGTTACTTCAGCAATAGATTGAGCTATTAGAACTCCAAATGGGTTTACAGGACTAAAAGCAGCACCAAGGGCTGCGTTTCCTGCACTTATACCAATGGCTGCAATCCGAGAATATCCCAATCTATCGGTCATCAGGATGAGGAATGGAACCATGGCTATTATTTCCTCTTGGAGGTTATTCAATGCACCCGCAATGGCAAAGGTAACACCTGTTAAAGCCATTACTACATAACGAGAGTGCTGGAATCGATTCGCTAAGGCCGTAAGTCCTTGATTGAAGGCTCCTGTTTTATCAACAACTACAAAAGCTCCACCAATAATGAGGATCAATACTACAATATCCGCTCCGTATATGATGCCTTCAGGTATTTTGATGAAGGTTTCGAATACCCCAATTGGTTCGGAGTCAACTTCTTGGTAACTATTAGCTACAACAATCTCACGTCCGGTTTCTTCATCAATTACGCGTTGGTATTCACCTGATGGGATCAAGTGTGTAAGAGTAGCAGCCATTGCTATAAAAAAAAGTAGAATGGCGAGAGGGTGTGGGAAACTAAATTTCATATTCGAATATCCATATTGGCGGGCAAAATACGAAATCTGATTATTTCATTATGTAAATAGAATGCTTGCATAGCTTACCGCGCTATCCGCTCTTTCTTCATCCCAGATACTCCGATCTAATAGTGTACCCTTCACTTCAGTAAAAGCATTCAAATAAGTAAGCAGAGGAGGGAATCCACATACACGATAAGGGTCGTAGCCTTCTTTCATGAGCTCTACAACTTGCTTTGGGCTATTGGAAGTAGCATGGTCCAGAAACGTGGAATCAAAGTTTTCTACTTCCGAGAAGAGTTCTTTGGCTGCTTTTTGATCGCCGAATTTTTTGCCCACATGGCATTGATCGCCGCTTATCAAATAAAAGGTTTCATCATCGTTGAACTGCTGATTTAGCAGATAGATGAATGCTTTGATCTGGTCTTGCAAAAAACTCTGGTCGTGATAAAGTAATTCATCAAAGCCACCTACTAGTATGGGGATAATCTCGAAGTCATGATCCCATAGATGGTTCAGAAACAATAGATGTAGTTCTATACTATGCTCCACTCGGAATGCTCGGTCTACAAATGAAGTGCCGAAAATATCATCATGTTGAGTTTGTTCTTTAATGAGTGAAATGGCTTCACGGTGAGTTTTTACCGTGCCATTAGGCATCTCATAATCTTTAGAGCTGAGTATGAATGGTTTATTATCGTAAACATCGCCATATAAGCCGGCATAATGGGATGTAGCTAATACAACCACTCGTTTTGGTTTGAGGTTCTTGATAGCTGAAAATGCTTTTACATAGGTGCTCATTCCAACTCTTGGATCTATATGCGGAGCATATAAGGCATGTGCTTTGGAAACGGGTTCAGCATGAGGATGCGTGTCAAAAGCATCGTTCAAATATGCGTTTAATTGAGTTGGATCTGCTGGGTAGGTGCTTCCAGCCGTTATACTAGAATGAATGTTGTTCTGTTCATACTTCACTTCAATTTCTTCAGCTCTTTCACCAAAGTATGCTGAATCTAGTAAGCCGTTACCGTCTAAAAATTGGACGTATTCCAGAATCTGTTCTTTGGTAACTTCGTCATCGCTGAAGTTGATAATATCTTGTACCGAACGGCTACCATCTATGAGCGAAAGTATAGGCTCGGCGGCAGCAGGAACCGCAAAATTAGGAGTGGCATACCCCAACTGGTCGTAAAAATATATGAGTGGTTGCCCTTCTTGCTCCACAGAGATACGTTGGATGTCGAAACGAATAGGGGGTATTGCATCAGTGAAGGAATTGAAAAGTAAATCCGACATAAAGGGTATTTATTTGGTGTTCTTAGCTCTCATTTTTTGGCACTCACAATTCTTGCCATATTTAATGCATAACTCATGATCGGGAGCTTTCGAGATTCTTGCTTTACAAGGCCCTCGGCCATGATGAATCATCAAGTGAGAGAGGTCGGTCCAATTTTCACGGGGGAATAGGGCCATTAAATCACGCTCTATTTTGTCGGTATTCTTTTTCTCTTTTGTTAAGCCAAATCGATTACTGAATCGTTTAACATGCGTATCTACAACAACCCCTACATTGATATTGAATGCGTTGCCTAATACTACATTGGCTGTTTTTCGTGCAGCTCCTCGAAGCGAGAGCAAGTCTTCCATATTCTGAGGCACTTCGCCGTTAAACTCTTCAACAAGTCGTGTAGAAGTTTCTTTTAACGACTTGGCTTTGTTTCGGTAAAAGCCGGTGGTCTTCACAAGTTCTTCCAATTCTTCTAGCGGAGCTTCAGCCATTAACTCCGGAGTGGGATAGGTTTCAAACAGTTGTGGGGTCACCTTATTTACCCGCACATCGGTACACTGAGCACTCAGTATTGTAGCTATCAAAAGTTCGAAGGGATTTCGATGATTTAGCTCACAATGAGGATTTGGGTAATAGGTATAAAGTTCATCCAGAATTGCTTTAGCACGTTCTTTTTGGGCTTTTGATTTCCGTGGCAGTTTAGGAAGTTTGTTTTTTTTATCGTCCGACATAAGAATTTTTATTTCTTGGAACTTAAAGATTGTGCTACTTAGAAGGAACTTCTGTTCCGAATAGTTTCTAACTTTAGGCTATGCAGAAATCTGATGTTTTTCAAAAAGAGACCACGTCTAAAATCTACCCTTGGATAGTATTGGGGATTTTAGCCCTAATCTATATTTCTAGTTTTGTAGACCGCCAAGTTATAGCGGTATTAGCCACTCAAATTCGTGCGGAGTTAGGACTTAGTAATACGGAAATTGGTGTTTTATATGGCCCTGCTTTTTCATTGATCTACGCTATCTGTGGGATATTTATGGGAAGGGTTGCCGATCAGTTTTCAAGAAAGCGAATTATTCTCATCGGTCTGATAGTATGGAGTTTGATGACCGCCGCTAGCGGATGGGCCAGCTCCTTGGCGTTCCTAGTTACGGCTCGATTATTTGTAGGGCTAAGCCAATCAGCTTTAAGTCCGGCTGTGTATTCTATGTTAGCGGATTATTTTAAACCATCACAGCGAGCAACGGTGTTTTCCGTTTATGCCTCAGGTATCTTTATTGGAGTTGGGCTTTCATTCTTGATTGGAGGTTCTGTGGCTCAAGCCTATGATTGGCGAGTAGCTTTACAAACGGTGGGCTGGCCAGGTATAGCAATAGCGGTAATCGGTTTCTTTGTGATAAAAGAACCAGCTAGAAAACAACTTAGAGCTACTCCACAAAAAGAGAAGTTTGTTCGGGTATTTTCATCAATTTTAAAGAAGCGTACAGTACGTTACCACTTGATGGGTTTCTCTTTATTGGCATTAAGTGGGTATACAATTCTCGCATTCATTAGTACCATATTAACCGATGTATTTGATGCTTCCGACCGAATTAGTTCTTATGGCTGGTTCATGTTTTTGACGGGGATATCGGTGAATTTATCTGGGTTTTTTGCCGACAAACTAGCTTCAAAGTGGGGAAGTGAAAAACGTTTTGTAATGGGGATTGTAGCGGCATTAGCAGGATTGCCCTTCTACTATTTTGGATTGTTTGCTGAATCGGCATTGATTGCATTTTTATTAATCGGAACCGCAAACGTATTGTCATCAAGTTATAATGGAGTGGCCGCGGCACTTATTCAGGATTTTGTGGGTTCCGATAAAAGAGGAGCCGCAGGAGCTTTATATCTCTTTGTGGTGAGTATTGTTGGTTTTGGTATAGGGCCACCCGTAACAGGTTGGTTAATAGACCGTGTATTCACAGGTCCAACGGGAGCTTCACAAGCAATCTTCTTGGTATTCTGTGTTTGTGGTGTGCTTTCCACAATCTGCTTTATGCAGGCTATGAAAAGCTATCACCAGGATGTGCATCTAGAAGAAGCGAATTAGTCCGTGTTTTTTTTGATGCGATTGGCCCGTAACATGGTATCCGAGGCTTGTAAGATTTTCATGCGTAACTGCTTGTTGTAATTTGGGCGGTTTTCGAGGAAATCACGAACTGTTTTAACAGCCCTGTCTGAACTGTGATTGCTGAGTGTTTGATCAAGCCAACGTTTAGGGAAAAAGATATCTCCAGTAACCTGAATCTCTTGCAATAACTCTAAGCTCGGTAATATATATTTATCAGATTGATGTGTACGAAGTGGGTGATGTAAGTTTCCTAAGGCTCCTAACACCCACGACTCAATCGCTCTGTTTTCTTCTTGCTTTAAGGATTCAAAGAACTGATCACGAACTGCTTCATCCCGTGATAGAGTGGGAGCGATAAACTCAAATCGCTTTTTACGATCTGGATTTTTAATTCGGTTAAGCTGTGCTTGAACTAAAGTATCTGCCATTGTGGGTACTTTTATTGCTAGATTCGAAGCTAAGCCTACATAGTCATTTTCTGAAAGGGTAAGTCCTGAAATCTCCAAGTCTTGTTTCCAGATGGCCATTAATTGCTCCACAGCAGAATCTTGCATCGCTATACTTTGGTATGTATTGAAAAGGATTTTCTTACGGCTTGAATCCTTTTCTTTTATCATCTCATCCCAAAGTAGTTTCTCCCAACGCGGACCATGTTGCACACGTTGTTCAGCTGTTAAGAAATTCCAGAAAATAGATCGAACATGCCCTAAGCCAAGGTTTAATAAAAGTTGATTGTCTTCATAAACGGCTAGTGTATAAAGTTGGCTTAAATATGATTCAGGACTGAGTTCAAAGCCTTCCAACATGTTTTCATACAAGTTGATATAAACCGTTCCTCGTTCTAGATCGGTTAAGTCATTCCATAGCATGAGTCCACCAAAATCTAACGGAAATAGCCCGTAACCATAACCATTCGAGTTTAGAAATTTGTAGCAAGATGCTTCAGAAATTTTCAGTGATTTGGACTCTTTGTCGCTAAGGATAGAATACGTTTGGTTTCCAGTTTCATGATTAACCTTGATATCAAACTGTTGCGACCAAATACGCTCATTTCCAGTCGGGTCTTCTTGATGTAGGATTAAGCCCGTATATCCATCACTTTCTACACTAAAATGAGGGCGCCCCGCAGTGTTCACCCAAACTTTGCTCCATTCTGATAAATTTCGATCGATGGTTTTATTTAAAATGTGAATCAAATCAGGCCATGTAGCATTCTTAAAGCTATACGTGCTTAGATAGTCTTGCATGCCTTTTTGAAAATTCTCTTCACCCACTAATAGCTCTAATTGGCGCATCATGATTGGAGCTTTGTTGTAGATGATTGCCCCATACATTTGGCCCGCTTCATTCAAATTTGGAAGCTCTTGGCGGATGGGATTAGCTCCTGAAGTACGATCTACTGAATAAGCGGAAGGATAATGGCGTACTAAAAAGTTTAATTCATGATTGATTTCAGGGAAACTTGGATGTACAATTTTAGCCGCCATAAAATTAGCGAACACTTCTTTAGTCCAAACATCATTGAACCAGTCCATAGTTACTAGGTCACCGAACCACATATGGGCCGTTTCGTGAGCTATTAAACTCGCTCTACTAAGTTGTCTAGACTCTGAGGGATCTTCGTCTAAAAATAAACTTGAAGCTCGGTATTGAATAGCTCCTACATGTTCCATCCCTCCATATTGGAAGCTTGGGATGAGAGCGAAATCAAACTTTTTGAATGGATAGTCTATGCCTGTGTAGTCTTCCAGCCATTCAAGTGCCGTGCCATGCAATTCGAATATGTCATCCAGGTTTCGAGCTACTTTCTCTTCATCGGTTTCGCGATGTAGCATTGTCATTTCTCGACCATTTACGGTTTGGCTCACTCGTTCAAATTCACCGGCAACAAAACTGAATAGGTAACTACTGATAAGGTCGGATTCCTCAAAAGCCCAAACGGTATTCCCATTCGTAGTTGTTTTTTCTGCTAAAGGGCCATTCGAAATGGCTTCCCAATGAGAAGGGGTAGTAAGTGTTAGGGTGTAGCGAGCTTTTAAGTTGGGTTGATCAAATAACGGGAATGCCGTGCGTGCACGATCGGGTACAAAGAGTGTGTAAAGGAATTCTTCGTTTCTATTTAATGAAGTCTCACCAGCTTCGAAGCTAAGATGAATTTCATTGTCACCATCCACTAAATACTTTTTAGAGATAATGATGTGCTCTTTCTTGAAGTCGATGGGAGTAGCCTGTCCATTGATAGTTATGGAATGGAGCTTTGATTCTGCTTCTCTAAAATCTAATAATAGATCGGATTCACTATCATTGAGAGAAAAATAGATAGTGTTCGTGGCTTCAATCGAAGCATCGATCTTCGCAGGGATTTTAAAAGATAGGTGATATCGAATATCAGATAGCCTTTCTTTGCGTTCGTTGGCTAATTCGAGTGAAACACCATTTTCAATCTTACTGTTTGTATCGCAACCACTTATCGTAGCTACTGCCACACCTAATAGAATTAGAACCCTAAATAACTTCATAGATAATCTTGCTATAGTTTATTGAAACTACAGCAATCAGGTGATTTATAAAACTAGAAAAGTAAGAGAAGGGAGAATAGGCGTTTGGGTGTCAAAGCAGGTGTTAGTTAGCCTTTGAGCCTCTTCATGGGTATTGATGAAGTTCAAAGGCTAAATCATCGAATATTATTGAACGCCAATGAGGTCGATTTCAAAGATAAGATTTGAGTTTGCTGGTATAGATCCTACTTGACGAGGACCATACGCATAACCTGATGGGATGTATAATGTAATTGAGCCCCCTGATTTAATCTTCGGGATTCCAATTTGCCAGCCCGCAATCAAGTTACTTAATGGGAATGCTACAGTTCGGTCACTTTCATCAAAGATATTGCCGTTACTCATCAACTTGCCCACATAGTTAACACCTACAGTGCTACATAAATCGGGAGCAGTGCCCGAGCCTTCAGTAGTAATTACATAACGGATGCCTGTAGGGTCTGTTTGTACATTTTGAATCTGATTTTCTTCAATATAAGCGTCAATAGCGGCGATATCGGATTCTAATTGTGCTTGATCAACGTTGGTGTTTACGTCAACATCGCAACCACTATTTCTTAAACAGCCTGTAAATAGTAAACTAGTAGCTGCTAAAGTTAGGAGGAATAGATTTTTCAAAGATCTTGTTTTAGGAGTTCAAATTTTATCTATAAAAGATAGCAAAGCTGAATTTATTGTGTGCACTAAGATTTAAAAATCTACACATCATTTAACGCTTCATTTAACCCCTGTAAACTTTTCTTGGCATCCCCAAAGTACATTTGGTTTTTCTCTTCATAGAATAGGGGATTATCGATCCCTGCATATCCGAAACTAAGGCTTCGCTTAAACACGATGGTTCGTTTGGCTTCATCAACGTTTAGAATGGGCATTCCATAAATAGGGCTACCCGGTGAAGTTTTGGCCATCGGGTTTACTACATCATTAGCACCTATAATGAGCACCACATCGGTGGAAGCGAACTCAGGGTTTATTTGATCCATATCATACAACTGATCGTAAGGCACATCCGCTTCAGCTAAGAGTACATTCATATGGCCGGGCATTCGCCCAGCAACGGGATGGATGCCATATTTTACCTGTACTCCTCGCTCTTCAAGTTTCGCGGCAACCTCTTTAATTACATGTTGAGCTTGTGCCACAGCTAAACCATAACCTGGAACTATCACTACTTTAGAAGCATAAGCTACTTGTATGGCTAAGTCGGTTGCAGAAGTTTCCCGAACTGTTTTATCTCCCGATTCACCATCACCAACACTGCCTGTAGCCCCCCCTCCAAATGATCCGAAAATCACATTCATCAATGAGCGATTCATAGCTTTACACATTATTTGTGTTAAGATGAGTCCTGCTGCACCTACTAAAGCTCCAGAAATAATGAGCAAGTGATTACCCAATACAAAACCAGCCATAGAGGCTGCTATACCCGAGTATGAATTTAGGAGTGATATAACCACTGGCATGTCGGCACCACCAATGGGTATCACAGAAGTAATACCAATCAACAGAGACAACCCTAAGATGCTCCAGAAGAGAACAGCATTAGTTGGGCTGAGACTAAATGTAATGATCAGTCCTAGCACAGCGATCATTGCCGCTATGTTTAAAACATTTAATCCTGGGAAAGTAATAGACTTTCCAGAAATGAAGCCTTTAAGTTTACCAAATGCGATAAAACTTCCTGTGAAGGTGAGCGCACCAATACAAATACTTAGCCCAGTGGTTATTAAGCTGGAACTGCCCAAAATAGTTGGATCAGTTACACGGCTTAATTCACCCCATGCTACTAAGGCTGAAGCACCCCCGCCAAATCCATTGAATACGGCAACGAGTTCGGGCATTGCCGTCATAGCTACTTTTTTTGCAAGTATAGCACCGATTAAACTTCCTACTACAACGCCTATGATGATGCCTTCAAACGATACAATTTGTTGATCTAATAGGGTTACAATAACGCCAATTAACATACCGATTGCAGCAAGTTGATTACCTCGGCGAGCGGTAGCCGGTGAACCTAATAACTTCAACCCTCGGATAAAAAAGGCTGTGGCTACTAAATAGCTTAGGTGGATAGCATCGGTTAAAAAAGGAAGAATGGATTCAGGAAGAAAAGTGCTCATTACTTGTCCTCCTTTTTCTTGAACATCTCTAACATACGATCGGTAACCATAAAACCACCTACCACATTAATAGTGGCAAAGATGATGGCGGTAATACCTAATATTTGGGTGAGTAACCCATCACTTGTAGATCCTGTAATGAGTAAAGCTCCTACAATAGTGATACCTGAAATAGCATTAGCTCCACTCATTAGTGGAGTATGCAAAGTGGGGGGCACTTTGGATATAAGTTCAAAGCCAATAAAGCAGGCCAACACAAAAATAAATAATGAAAAAATTAGTGCAGACATTACTAGTTCTCCTTAGGCTTAATGAGGGGTGAGATTAAAGCCCCTTGATGAGTGATGGTAGTGTGTAGAATTATTTCGTCTTCAAAATTGAGCTTCATCTCTGAATCCGATATCAGTAAATCTAAAAATGCCAAGATGTTCTTAGAGTATAGTAGGCTAGCATGATGAGCTAATTGGCTAGCTAAATTCAGAGGGCCTATGACTTTCACACCATCAACGATGTGTGTTTCGCCAGCTTTGGTGAAAGCGCAATTCCCGCCATTTTCGGCAGCAATATCTACGATTACAGATCCTGCTTTCATGTCATGAACCATTGCCTCTGTGATGAGTAAAGGTGCGGGTCGGCCAGGAATTAAGGCAGTCGTAATCACCACATCTGATTTTTTTACATGCTCGTGTATTACTTGCCGTTGCTTCTCTTTGTCGTCTTTTGTGAGCTCTTTAGCGTAGCCACCTTTGGTTTCAGTTTCACTATCATCAAGAGGTACTTCTACAAATTTTGCGCCTAAGCTTTCTACTTGTTCTTTCACCGCTGGGCGAATATCAAATGCTTCAACCACAGCGCCCAATCGTTTACTAGTTGCAATGGCTTGTAAGCCGGCTACACCGGCGCCTAATACTAGAACTTTTGATGGGCGAATCGTCCCCGCTGCCGTCATCATCATGGGTAAATATTTATCCAACTCATTGGCAGCAATTAAGGCTGCTTTATAGCCAGCAATGGAACTCATTGAGGATAATGCGTCCATGTTTTGTGCCCTTGAAATTCGCGGGATGGCATCCATTCCAAAGGAAGTAAGCTTTAATTCTTGTAGTAGTGTTACGGTTTCAGGATGTTGAAGCGCCCATAAAAAACATAATAGGCTGGCGCCTTCTTTCATGCTTTTGAGTTCATTGTACTCTGGTGTTTGAACTGTAACTAATAGGTCGGCCTCAGCAATAATTTCAACCCGTGGCTTAATCTTAACCCCCACCTCTTGATAGCTTGAATCTAAAAACCCTGATGCAGTTCCGGCACCCGATTCTATCCAAACTTGCATACCTTTTTTGATGAGTGAGTTACAGCTCTCTGGGCTAAGAGCAACTCGTGTTTCGAGATGGGCAGTTTCTTTAATACTGGCTATTATCAACGTTCCCTCCTTCAATGGTTTACACAAACTTAATCAATTAGGGATAACACTCAAGTAGTTTCTAAATTTATACTCGAAATACTTTTGTGAAGTCTATCAACCTAATAGAAACATTCAAGGAAATGGGTGTATGATTTTTTGTACTTTCATGCACCAATTAGAAATTAAAAGAAGATGGAAATGGAAGATATTGCTGGAAAGACATTTAAAGTGGTAATCATTGGTAGTGGACCCGCGGGCCTTACGGCGGCTCTTTATGCGGCACGTGCTGATTTAAGCCCAATCGTTTTTGAAGGGCCTGAGCCAGGTGGACAATTAATGACTACTACAGATGTCGAAAATTTTCCAGGCTATCCTGATGGCGTAATGGGGCCACAAATGATGGATGATTTCCGCAAGCAAGCCACTAAGTTCGGTGCCGATTGTCGTTACGGTTATGTAACAGATATAGACTTCGAAACACAACCATACAAATTAACGGTGGATGAGAAAACGGAAATTCAAGCTCATACCATCATTATTTCTACCGGAGCTTCAGCGATGTGGTTGGGACTAGAAAGTGAGACTCGCTTACGTGGTAAAGGGGTTTCAGCATGTGCTACCTGCGACGGTGCTTTCTTCAGAAACCAACATGTAGTGATTGTAGGTGGTGGAGATACTGCCATGGAAGAAGCAACCTTCCTAACTAAATTTGCTAGTAAAGTTACCGTGGTTCATCGCCGTGATGAGTTGCGTGCTTCTAAAGCAATGCAAGCGAGAGCATTCGAGAATGAAAAAATCGAATTCATGTGGGACAGCGAAATCGATGAGATCTTAGGAGAGCAAGTTGTAGAAGGTGTTCGTATTAAAAATAGAAAGACCGAAGAAACCACAACTTTAGAAGATGTAACGGGCGTATTTATCGCGATTGGCCATAAGCCAAATACAGACTTGTTTAAAGAGGTATTAACCATGGATGATGTGGGGTATATCCAAACGAAGGGACAAACAACGAAGACTGACTTACCGGGTATCTTTGCTTGTGGTGATGCTATGGATTCTTTCTACCGCCAAGCAGTTACAGCAGCGGGAACGGGCTGTAAAGCAGCTCTTGATGCCGAGCACTACTTAAGTAACGAGCTTAGTAAGGAAGCTATCGCCGAAGAGCACTGGAAGTAAGTTCAGTAGTTATGAGCTTCACTCAACCACCCGACGGGTAATCCGTCGGATGGTAAGTTCGGGGCAGGAAGGTGAATTTGGCTATTCCATCGGGCGGATAGCCCGTCCGATGGATAAGTGAGGGATCGATTTAGTTTAGTCCAATCTGCCAGTAGTTCAGTAGTTAGGGGCTTTTCTCAACCACCCGACGGGTAATCCGTCGGATGGTTAGTTCGAGGCAGGAAGATGAATTTAGCTATTCCATCGGGCGGATAGCCCGTCCGATGGATGAGTGGGGGCTAGATCTAGTTTGATCGATTTTGATTCAGTAGTTAGGGGCTTCAACCAACCACCCGACGGGTAATCCGTCGGATGGTAAGTTCGTGGTGGGAAGATGAATTTGGCTATTCCATCGGGCGGATAGCCCGTCCGATGGATGNGTGNGGGCTAGATCTAGTTTGATCGATTTTGATTCAGTAGTTAGGGGCTTTTCTCAACCACCCGACGGGTAATCCGTCGGATGGTAAACTTGGGGGCAGAAAGATGAATTTGGCTATTCCCTCGGGCGGATAGCCCGTCCGATGGATGAGTGTGGGCTAAATCCAGTTCAATCTGCCAGTAGTTCAGTAGTTAGGGGCTTCACTCAACCACCCGACGGGTAATCCGTCGGATGGTAAGCTTGGGGCAGGAAGATGAATTCGGCCGATGGATGGGGTGAGGGCTACCATTGATTTGTTATTATGAATTATGCATAATCTATAATGAAGTTTTATGCAGGCCATTCCTATCATATTTATAATCAAGGGAATAACCGAGAGAAAATTTTTTATGAAAGAGAAAACTATCTGTATTTCTTAAAGAAATTAAAGAGCAAGGTTACCCCTCATTCAGATATACTTGCTTGGTGTTTAATGCCCAATCATTATCATCTATTGGTTCAGGTTAAAACCGACTATTATGATTCTGAGAAAAGTAGTATTGGAAAACTGAATCAAGCAATAGGAAGCATACAAAGTTCATATACTCAAGCAATTAATAAGAAATACCAAAGGTCTGGTTCACTGTTTAGACAAAGAGCCAAAGATAAAGCAGTAGATGTAAATAGCAGATCACATGATGATTATTTGTTAAACTGCTTCTTATATATCCATCAAAATCCTTTAAGAGCAGGATTAGTAGAAAGGTTAGAAGATTGGGAGTTTTCGTCTTATAGAGATTTTATAGGCCGACGAAGTGGGGAACTTTGCAATAAACAGCTTGCACTTGAATTGCTGAATATCCCAAATAACCTTAAAGAGTTTGAACGCTTTTCATATCAAACTATACCAGAGCAATTTAACTAGACTATCAGATGGTTAGCTCGGGGGTAGGAAGATGAATTTAGCTATTCCATCGGGCGGATAGCCCGTCCGATGGATGGGTGTGGGCTAAGATCCAGTTTAGTCCAATCTGCCAGTAGTTCTGTAGTTATGAGCATCTCTCAACCACCCGACGAGTAATCCGTCGGATAGTTAGTTCGAGGCGGGAAGATGAATTTGGCTATTCCATCGGGCGGATGCCCCGTCCGATGGATGGGTGGGGGTTCGATCCAGTTTAGTCCTATCTGCCAGTAGTTCTGTAGTTAGAGGCTTCACTCAACCACCCGACGGGTAATCCGTCGGATGGTTAGTTCGGGGGCAGGAAGATGAATTTGGCCGATGGATCGGCTAAAGGATACCTTAAATCATAGACATAAAAAAAGGTTAGATGAGAACGTACGTTCAACATCTAACCTCAAGTCTGACATGATTAAGTCGAATTTCTATTTCTTCTTTTTCTTACCTACGGTTTTTTCGTCCTTTTTATCCTCTTCAGGTTCTTCCGCTTTGGTTTCATCAGAAGTTTCTTCTTCCTCGTCTTCATCTTCTGTAATCTCGATGATATCAGCATCTACCGAATATTCATCGTCTTCATCTATGATTTCCTTTTCAACTAGGATTTGATAGTCGTTAATAAACATGGCGAACATCCCGATGGCCGAAATTACAGGAGCCATTGCACCTACTAGCGCGGCTCCACCAACACCAAATGCCAACTGTGTTTGAAAAACTACTTCGCCTTCTTTGTTCTTTATGATAAGCTTTCTTGCACTTCCTTCTTTGATCATCTCTCTGATAGAGCTTATCACTTCATTCACACCGCCTTGCACCTCTTCGTAGATGCGTTTCGCTTTAGATTTTGCTTCGTCTTTGTTCATGATATGTGCGATTTATGAAAATTTTTGTAAGGATTTCTTCCCACTGGGGTCTGACTACGCAAAGCAAATAAAAAAGATTCGGAATAAAAAATGTTAGCAAGAGTATACTGTGCATCCACGGTTGGAGTTGATGCACGCATCATAGATGTTGAAACTCACCACACGAACGGGCTGGTTAAATTCTTTCTGGTGGGTTTGCCTGATAGAGCAGTGAGTGAATCGCGAGATAGAGTTGAAGCCGCTATTCGAAATACGGGTTCCTATTATCCTTTAGGGCGTATAACGGTGAATTTAGCACCGGCAGATTTACCCAAAGAAGGCAATGCTTTTGATTTACCAATTGCTGTTGGACTTTTGAGGATGTCGGGGCAATTACATACTACCAAACTCGAAGATACCGTGATGATGGGGGAATTATCACTCGACGGTCAAATTCGCCCCATTAAAGGAGTACTACCTGTTGCTGTTGAAGCCAAGAAAAAAGGATTTAAATATTTGATAGTTCCCAAAGAAAATGGGCCAGAAGCCGCAGTTGTTGAAGGCATTGAAATTTTTCCTTTTGAGCATTTAAACCAAGTAAAAGATTGGTTAGAGAATAGAGGTTCGATGGACCCTTTAGAAGTAAATGTAGATTCTTATTTCAGTAGAAATGGACATAGTAAGCTTTTAGATTTTAGTGATGTTCGGGGCCAAGAGAATGTAAAAAGAGGCTTAGAGATTGCCGCTGCTGGAGGGCATAACGTTGTGATGGTTGGTCCACCTGGATCAGGGAAAACGATGATGGCTCGGCGTATTCCTACAATTTTGCCCTCATTAACCCTAGAGGAAGCCTTAGAAACAACGAAAATTCATTCGGTTTCAGGAATTTTAGAAGGTGGTAATGCTTTGGTGACTGCACGTCCATTTAGAGCACCTCACCACACCGTTTCAGATGTTGCGTTGGTAGGAGGAGGAAGTATCCCAATGCCCGGTGAAATATCAATGGCACATAACGGAGTTTTGTTCTTAGATGAGCTCCCAGAGTTCAAAAGAAGTGCTTTGGAGGTAATGAGGCAGCCATTGGAAGATGGGTTTGTCGCCATTTCTCGGGCGCGAATGAGTGTTACTTATCCTAGTAGGGTAATGTTAGTAGCATCGATGAATCCATCCCCTTCGGGAGATTGGTATGACCCCCAAGATATGAATGGAGCTACTTCATTGGCTATGCAACGTTATTTGAGCAAGATTAGTGGACCTCTTTTAGATCGTATTGATTTGCACATTGAAGTGAATAAAGTGAGCTATGAGGAACTTTCAGGTAAAGCAAAAGGAGAGAGTTCAACACAAATAAGAGAACGGGTAGTTGAAGCGCGACAAATTCAGTCAAATAGGTTTTTAGGTATTAAGGGGGTGTATTGTAATGCTCAAATGAATACACGAATGGTGCGTAAAGTATGCGAGTTAGATTCACCAAGTTCAGAAATTCTTAAAAAAGCGATTACCTCATTGGGATTATCAGCAAGAGCGTATGATCGAATTCTCAAAGTAGGGCGTACCATTGCTGATTTGGATAAAAAGGAGCGAATAGAGGCTAGTCATATTGCAGAAGCTATACAATATAGAAGTCTTGATAGAGAAGGGTGGCTTGGTTAACAGTTATGATGGATGATTGACCTACTTCGCATGTTCATGTGGTGTAAATATGGAAACAAAAAGACTTATTTATCTATTAAGGGATAGTATATAGTGATGTGTATATATATAAAGAACAATCAAAACAAGGAGGCATCATGCATGAAAAAAGATCTACATATATGCCAAGCGGTTTGGTGTTTACCTTGCCAATCATAATCATGATAATTTATTTGCTGCTTACATTATGAAGTTGATTTCAGTGAGATAATTGGATAAGCTTTCAGCCCTTTTAAAACTCATTTTTAAGCGCTGATCATTGTCTCAATTTGCTGAAATAGCTTTTCCTACCGCCGTTCGGAAAACATTTACTTATCGTGTGCCCAAAGAACAGGTTAGCAAAATTATGCTTGGTGTACGGGTATGGGTGCCTCTTCGGCAACAATATGCAATTGGTGTAGTAGTAAGGTTGCATGATGATACTCCGAGTTTTAAAACTAAAAACATTCGAGAGGTCTTAGATGACGAGCCCATTCTCTCTGCAGATTTACTCTCACTCACAGAATGGATACACCATTTCTACTTTTGTAGTTGGGGAGAGGTAATTCAAGCAGCATTACCAGCTGGCCTCAATTTTGTTTCTAGGAAGAAACTTCGTCTTTCACCTCAGCATGCCCCTACTTTGCTGGAAGATGAGCAACAAGTAATGAACGCCGTTTCGGGGGATAAAGCATTACATTTTGAAGAGGCTGAAAAGAGATGGAAAGGAACAGCGCTAAATAAGGTATTTAAGAGCTTACTTAAGCGGGGTGAAATTGAAGTGTGGGAAGAACCTGACTTGGCAGTTACGGTTAAAACAGAAAGAGCCTGGCAATGGAATGAGAATGCAAGTAAAGAAGTAGCCAAAGCTCAACTTAGCGATGCAAAGAGAGTATTAAAATGGCACGAAGCATTACAGGTTTTTTTATCGAATGAAGGTGCTATACCAAATTCAAAACTAGATGCTTATGGTATCTCCACTTACGCCATAAATAAATTGAAGGATGAAGGCTGGATTGAGGCCACGGAAGTTGAAGTGCCTTCTTCACTCGATCGTTTAACTTATGCTCCTGATGAGTTAAAAGAACTAAATTCAGCTCAAGAAGATGCTTTTAAGTCGATAGAGGATTCTATTCAAAAAGGGCAATTTCAAAACTTCTTATTAAAGGGAATTACGGGCAGTGGCAAAACGGAAGTGTATATCCATGCGCTAAAGAAAGCATTAGAGATGGGAAAAGGCGGAATCGTACTTGTACCTGAAATTGCTTTAACACCTCAAACGGTATCTCGATTTTATAGAATTTTTGGTGAGAAAATAGCCGTACGCCATAGTAGAATGACTCCACGAGAAAGGCTTGAGTCTTGGAAAAAATTACAAAGTGGTGCAAAGAAAATTGCAATCGGACCTCGGTCAGCGATTTTTTCTCCAGTTCAAAATTTAGGCATCATCATTTTGGATGAAGAGCATGATGCTTCATATAAACAAATAGACCCCTCACCAAGATATCACGCACGTGAAGTGGCTATTATGAGGGCTAGTAGGTCCAAGGCAATTGTTTTACTCGGTTCTGCAACACCAAGTATGCAAGCATTGAATATGGTGGCCAAAGATAAGGCTACCTTGCTTGAACTCACGAGTAGACATGAGGGGGCGGTTCTGCCTGATGTAGAGATTTTAGATTTGAAGCAGTACAAACATGCCATGAGAGGCGAATTTGCGGTGCCATTGTTTCAGGCAATAGAACAAGCGATCGAGAAAAAAGAGCAAGTTATTATCTTATATAATCGCCGAGGATTTGCGAATTATTTACAATGTGAAACTTGTGGGCATATTCCCCAAAGTCCAGAGTGCTCGGTAAGCTTAACCTATCATAAAAACCGAAACCAATTGATTTGTCACTATTCCGGTTATTCCCGAAAAGCTGACGTGAAATGTGAACATTGTGGTTCCAATCAATTAACCGTACAAGGTGCGGGAACTCAAAAAATAGAGGAAGAGCTAGAAGGCCTTTACCCTCAAGCCAATATACTAAGGTTTGATCGCGACACCACTTCTAGGAAAGGCGCACATGAGCGAATATTGAATAGGTTTGCAAATGGTGAAGCAGATATTTTAGTAGGAACCCAATTGGTAGCCAAAGGTTTAGACTTTCCAAATGTTACGGTTGTAGGAGTGATTGATGCTGATACGGAATTAGCATTCCCATCCTTTCAATCGGGTGAACGAATGTTTCAACTGTTAAGTCAGGTTGCAGGTCGATCAGGGAGAGGCGAGAAAAATGGGAAAGTATATATTCAAACTCGTAGGCCTGAAAATGAAGCCTTAAAGTTTGCACAAACGCATGACTTCAACGGATTCGCTCAATCAGAATTATCATATCGTGAAGCTCTGAATTATCCTCCGTATTCGAGACTCATCAAATTTGTGCTTAAGGGAAAAGATGAAGGTAGAGTACAGCAAGCTGCGAATATTTTAACTCAAGTAATATCCAAGCTCACCCCAGATTTGGAAACTTTAGGCCCCTCTCCAGCCCCCATTGCCTGGATGAATAAACAGTATATTTGGGAAGTAATGGTGAAACTATCCCCTGAAAAAGGAGAGAAATATATAGCTGCGTTTCTAGAGAAAGTGATGGAAGTTTATGATCAACATAGTGCAAGTAGCAGTAGCGCAGTTCGTATAAACGTTAATGTTGACGCAATACGTTAAAAATTTGCAATCCGTATAATAAAATCTGTATTTAAGGGCGAAGAGATTACAAACTACATTATATGGGTGAAGAAAGAGTTACGCTTGCCAAGAGCAACGACGAAGTTCAAGCTTTTATGAAGCACGTTCTAAAGGATGTTCGTGCACTTCGAAAAATGTTAGAAGATGATTGGTTCGAAACGGACATCATTCGTATTGGTGCCGAACAGGAGCTATGCCTGATAGATCGGAGTGGTAAAGCCATGACGAATGCCATGGAAGTTATGGAGGCTTTAGGAGAAGGGAATTATACCAATGAACTAGCGAAATTTAATCTTGAAGTCAATTTAGAACCGCTTGAATTCACTGGGAATTGTTTATCTCAGCTTGAAGAAAATCTGCAAAGAGAAGTAGAATATGTACGAAAGACCGTACAGAAATTAGGAGGAGATATCCTGCTTACAGGAATCTTGCCATCCATTCGAAAAAGTGATGTAGCCATAGAAAATTTGACTCCCCTTCCACGCTACAAAGCACTCTGTGATGCCATTGATAACATGAGAGGGAAGGAGTTTGAGCTACGCATCCAAGGAATGGATGAGTTGTTAATGAAATTTGATACTCCATTACTGGAAGGGTGCAATACGGGCTATCAAACCCATTTACAGATAAAACCAGAAGAATTTGTTACTAAGTATAATGTAGCTCAAGCTATTACGGCTCCAGTATTAGCCAGTGCTGTAAACTCGCCACTTTTGTTAGGTAAGCGATTATGGGCTGAAACTAGAATCGCGCTCTTTCATCAATCAGTTGATACGCGATCAGTAGGAGATCATCTTAGAGAAAGTACTCCTAGGGTTACATTTGGAACCGACTGGTTGCGTGGGAGCATTTTAGATATTTATAAAGAAGATATATCGCGCTACCGAGTGCTGCTAAGTTCAAACGTTCGAGAAGAAGTTGAAGAATTGATGAAGCAAGGGGTGCCACCTGAGCTCATGGCTCTTAAAGTGCACAATGGTACGGTTTATCGGTGGAATAGACCTTGTTATGGTGTAGGGAATGGGAAACCACATCTCAGAATTGAAAACCGTGTGTTACCTTCAGGCCCAACGGTAGTGGATGAGGTAGCCAATACTGCTTTTTGGCTTGGGTTAATGAACGGGTTTGAAGATGCTTACCCTGATATCACAGAAGTACTTGATTTCGATAATGCTCGAATGAATTTCTTTGCGGCTTCAAAGATGGGCTTAGACACGAAGTTTGTTTGGGTGAATGATCAAAAAATTACAGCTCGAGATCTCATCAAGGAAGAGCTGTTACCTATTGCCAAGGATGGACTAAAAAAAGCGGGAATCAACGAATCTGACATAGATACCTATTTAAGTGTTATTGATGATCGAGTTGAAAGTGCACAAACCGGAGCCTATTGGGTGGTTAAGTCGTTTGGTAAGTTGATCAAAGAGCATAACAAAGAACATACTTTAGCGACCATTACCGCTTCCATGGTAAAGAATCAGCAAAAAGGAGAGCCCGTTCATAAATGGGGTTTGGCTAAAGTTGAGGACCTAGATTATTGGTTGCCTTCGAAGTTGTTGGTGGAAGAGTTCATGACCACAGATCTATTTACAGCACGCAAAGATGATTTAATAGAGTTTGCTGCAAATTTGTTGGATTGGAGACGCATCCGGTATATCCCTATTGAAGATGATCAAAAGCATTTGGTAGGGCTAGTATCGATGAGGATGGTTTTACGAGAATACTCGAAAGCACTTCATGAAGATGGAGATTATGTGAGTCACGCCATAGAGGATATCATGATTGATAATCCCATTACCATTCATCCAGAAGCATCTATAATGGAAGCGATGGCCATAATGCAGGAGCAGAAGATTGGTTGCCTACCGGTGGTGAAGAATAGTCGATTAGTTGGTATTATTACAGAGGATAATTTCTTAAAAATTAGTCGGCGCCTGTTGAAGTCGATTGATAATGGGAATTCTAAAAAGTAATTATAGCAACATCTAGGATACGTTTGGCTACGCAAGTACAAAGAATTATTGGTAGAATTGATGGGCAATTGAAAGGCCCTGTAATTGTAGCTCTGGCTGGGATTCATGGGAATGAGCCTACAGGAGTGTCGGCTATAGAGCATGTTCTAGAAGTTTTAAAAGGAAAAGTTGAAAACTTCAGAGGTGCTTTTATTGGCCTTCGTGGAAATATACCGGCTCTAGAAAAGGGGGTTAGGTATATAGATGAAGACATGAACCGAATCTGGTTTACATCCATCTTAGATAAGGTAAGAAGAACACCCATTTCAGAATTAAAAACAGAAGAACGCCGACAGACTAAAGAAGTACTTGCAATACTAGACCCTTTAATTGAGGAGCAAAAACAAAAACAGTCGCCTTTAATTTTTGCGGATCTACATACATTTTCATCTGCAAACGGTCTGTTCGTGATAAGTTCCAATGCTCCACAAAGCGTGAATCTACTAGATAAGCTTCAGGTTCCACTCATCTTTGGAATCGAGAAAGCTCTTCATGGAACTGCCCTTAAATATGTACAGAATACCGGCAATATTGGCTTCGCATTTGAAGCCGGTACACATTTCTCAGAAAGTGCAGAATATAATGCTACTGCAGGCTTATATTCATTGATGATTGCTTCAGGGTGTTTGATGAAAGAAGATATTCCCGACTATGATCATTATGTTGGTTTCCTAACAGATCAGACGAACGTGTTGCCGGCTAAAGTTGAATTTATTTATAAGCACATCATTGAAGATGATGATGAGTTTAAGATGATTCCAGGATTTCAAAATTTTGATCCCGTAAAAAAAGGGGATCTATTAGCTATTGATAGGCATGGGGAAATCAAAGCCCAGCATGATGGTTATTTATTAATGCCCCTTTATCAACAACAGGGGAACGATGGATTTTTTATTGTAAAAGATATTGAGTGAGCTATGAGTGAACGATTAAATGATTATCAATTTGTTGATGGGACAAGGCTTTCGTCTGTTATAGAAGCATTGATTTTTGCGAGTGATGAGCCGATGTCGGCGGCTAAAATCCGTGATATCATTGTTGAAAATGAAGAACAGATTGAGATTTCAGAAGAAACGGTTTCTGATTTTGTAGATAAGCTAAACGATCGCTACGACGAAAATGGATTGAGTTTTAGGATTGAACGCGTAGCGAATGGTTTCACACATGTAACCCAGAAGAAATTTCATTATTGGCTCAGTGTTTTCCAGCACGAGAATGCGTATCGAAAGTTATCTCAATCAGCCATTGAGAGTTTAGCCATTGTAGCTTACAAGCAACCGATCACAAAACCAGAGGTAGATCAGATCCGTGGTGTTGATTCAGGATACATAATCAGGCAGCTGATGGAAAAAGCTCTAATTGAAGTATCTGGCCGTTCTGATAGTCCCGGAAAACCCTTACTTTACAAGACAACAAAACATTTTCTGAGACATTTCGGGATAAACAGTGTAGATGAACTTCCTAAGCCTCGTGAAATTGAGGAAATCCTGAAAGATGATGACATGGCCGAGCACAGACAATTGCTTCTAGAGCAGTCCATGATCATGAAAGAAGACGACGATGAGGACACATCGGGCGATACTGAAGCTGATATAACAGCAGAAAATGATATCAAAAAAGACGCTAGTAGCGAAGAAGAATAATTATGAAGAAAAGAAGAGGCCCAGCTAAAAATAAAAAGAAGACTCCCAAAAAAGGGCCAAAGTCTCCTAATGCTGTGGATCAAAACTACTCTCAAAAAGAAGAGATACGTTTAAATAAATTTATTGCTCATTCAGGCTTATGTAGCCGTAGAGAAGCAGATCGTTTTATTGCAGAAGGTAAAGTTAAAGTAAATGGAAAACGTGCTACCGAGTTAGGTATGTCGGTAAGGCGTATGGATAAGGTGGAAGTGGATGGCCAGCATATCGCTTTAGAGCCTTTTGTTTACTTGTTATTGAACAAGCCTAAAAACACTATTACCACCACCGATGATGACAAAGGAAGAAATACTGTTCTCAATGAAGTAGAAAATGCTACGGGTGCACGTGTGTATCCCGTGGGTAGATTAGACCGCAATACTACCGGTTTACTTATTTTAACGAATGATGGAGACCTTGCTCATCGCTTGATGCACCCTAGCTTCAAAGTGAAAAAAACCTACGAGGTGGAGTCTGAGCGCATGTTAAGTGATGAAGAGCTTTCGCAACTTGCCAAAGGAGTTGAGCTAGAAGACGGCGTTGCGAAGGGACATCAGATCAAAAGATTTGTAGATATGCCAAAGTCTTTTCAAATTGCAGTGTTTGAAGGGCGAAATCGATTGATTCGAAGAATGGTTGAGCATTTTGGAACGAGCGTTTCAAAGTTAAAACGAGTTGAATACGCAGGCTTGAACCTAAAAGGTGTAAAGATGGGCCGCTGGCGTTACCTCAAGCAAAGAGAAATTAATGATTTAAGAAGGCTAGTGAAGCTTGATACACTAGATTTCAATAAAAAATAAACTAGGTGGAATATAATAACCTATCCATATCCTCAGGCAGTATTGCAGGTGTTGATGACCAAGTCATCAAGTACGACTTGTATGCGCCTATTAGTGGCAACACTAGGGGATTTCCGGTTATTCTATTTGCACACGGGTTTAAAGGATTTAAAGATTGGGGCGCTTTCCCCGATGCTTGTGAAGATCTAGCACGTTATGGTTTTGGTGTAGTGGGATTTAATTTCTCACATAACGGAATTGGGAATAAGAGAACCGAATTCGATCAACTTGACGTGTTTGCAGAATCAACCTTAACAAAAGATCTGCAAGAGATAGGGTTAATAATAGACGCCATACAGGATGGGCGTATTTCAAATCCACAAGCAGAATTAAATACCGATGATATTGGTATTGTAGGGCATTCAAGAGGCGGGCACACAGCAATAGCTGCTGCAGCAGAATATGAGTCGATCAAATGTTTGGTGACTTGGGCTGCCGTTGCTGATTATACAGAGCGAACAACAGAAGCCCAACGAAAAGACTGGGAAAAGAACGGGTTCACTGAATTCAAAAATAGCCGAACAGGTCAGATGATGAAGCTTAATAAAGCTTTTATTGATGATCTTGATGCTAATAAAGACACTTTAGTTGCTATAACTAGAGTAAGTGATTTAGTGATACCTGCATTATTTATTCATGGAAGAGATGATGAATCGGTGCCTTATACCGATTCAGAAAAATTATATATAGAATGTGGTTCTAAGGACAAAGAGCTACGATTAATTGCAAATGCAGGACATACGTTCTGTGTTTCCCACCCTTTTGAGGAAGAGCATTTTCCTCCACAATTCGAAGAATTAGTAGAGTTTACTGGCGGCTGGTTCCGGCAGTTTCTTCGGTGAATTTGTAAACATATGTAAAGCTAAGTGACTGTTTAGTCATATTTTAATTGCTTTACTTGTTGCAATGTCAATAAATCCCGTTATCGAACACGGGCTAGGATTAATCCATAAAATCAATAACAATGATGAAACAAAACAAAATAATGGGTAGCATTTTAACCCTTGCGATGCTGCTTATTTTAAACACAAATGGATGGGCGCAAAATACCATATCCGGTAAGGTTCTGGAGGCTAATACAAAAGAACCCATTACTGGAGTAACTGTGGTAGTAAAAGGAAATACCTCACGGGGCGATGCCACCGATATTGATGGTAATTTCGAATTTTCTGTTTCGGACTCTGAGTTAACAAATGGAACTTTACTTGTTTCCTATGTAGGGTATATCCCACGAGAGATTCCTATTAATGGGCGAACAAACTTCACTATTGAACTCAGTGTAGATACTAAGCTTTTAGACGAAGTGGTTGTTGTTGGTTACGGATCAACCATTAAGGAAAAAGTGACAGGAAACATTTCCTCGGTATCTTCTTCTGATTTTGAAGATGTAACCATAAACAGTTTCGAAGAGGCCGTTCAAGGTCGAGCTGCCGGTGTTTTTATTCAAAAAGACAACGGTAAGTTAGGTGGCGGAATTACAGTGCGTGTACGTGGTACAGCATCGGTAAATGCGAGTGCACAGCCACTATACGTGATTGATGGTATCCCAGTGAATACAAATAACCTATCCAGCAATGGATCGGAAACGAACCCACTTGCGGATATTAACCCTGATGATATTGAATCGATTGACATTCTAAAAGATGCCTCTGCTTCGGCTATTTATGGTTCCCGTGCATCGAACGGCGTAGTTCTTATTACCACCAAATCTGGTAAAGAAGGTTCTACCCAAATTAATGTGAACTACTCAATTTCGACGCGAACCCCTTCTAACCAAAAGGAGTTTTTGAACGGTGATCAGTATTATGAACTGTTTGAAGAGGCGCATTCAAATTCAGGAATAAGCTTAACGATAGATGATTATTTTGATTTTTATTTTAATGATGAATGGAGTCGAGACAATAATGTTAACTGGGAAGATTTAGCTTACCAAGATAACCTATCTCAAAAGCTTGAAGTGTCAGCAAGTGGCGGTGATGCTAAAACAAGATACTTCATTAGTACTGCTATTGACGATCAGGAAGGGCATATCATTGATGATAAGTTTCAGCGTGTAAATGGCCGTGTTAACGTTGACCACAATGCGAGTGATAACTTTACATTAGGTATGAATTTGGCGCTTACACGATCGCTGAATGATCGTATTCCAAACGACAACTCGTTTGCAACCCCAATTCAGCTTGCAGCGCAAAGTCCTTTAACTCCGGCTTACTTAGATGATGGTAGCTTAAACACGAACACCATCTATAGTAATGGACTGTTATATCGTGAAGGCAATACTTACCAAACAGAAGTTTACAGAACGTTAGGTAAAGCTTATGCGAACTACCAACTCAATGATAACTTGAGTGTTCAAGGTGAGTTTGGTCTAGATTTACTTGATCAGCAAGAAAAAGTGTGGAATGGTAGTAGTGTGTTCCAGTTTACAGGAGCGAATAATGGTAGTGCTTTCTTAAGTAACGATCGTGTACGAACTATTATCTCACAAGCATATCTAGAATACACAGATACTTTTGCTGAGGATCATGATTTAGAAGCTGTACTTGGAACTTCTTATGAGAATACGGTACAGGAATTCAATTCCGTTTCGGCAGAGGACTTCCCAAATGATAACTTCACTCAAATCTCTAGTGCTGCGAATATTACAGCAGGAACAGGAGGTGTAAGTGAATACAGTTTCGTGGGATACTTCGCTCGTGCGAACTATAGCTTCCGCGACAATTACTTATTAACACTAAGTGGACGTATTGATGGATCTTCACGTTTTGGTGCGGATAATCGCTACGGTTTCTTCCCAGCAGTTTCAGCAGGTTGGATTGCTTCAAACGAAGACTTCTTAGATTATGAGAACCTAAGTTTCTTAAAACTAAGAGCGAGTGTTGGGGTAACGGGTAACGCTGCTATTGGGAACTTCCAATCTCGAGAGTTGTATGGTGCGGGAGCATATGCTGGAAGGTCATCACTTTCACCAACACAAACACCAAACCCAGCGCTAAAATGGGAGCGTGCTACACAGTACAACCTGGGTATTGATTTTGGATTCTATAACGACAGAATCAGTGGTGAAGTAGATGTTTATATGAAAAAATCTGAAGACTTACTATTGGATGTAAACATTCCAATTACTTCTGGATTTACTCAGCAAACAAGAAACGTAGGTTCACTAGAAAACAAAGGATTTGAGTTCGTATTAAATACGGCCAATTTTGTAGGTGAATTTAACTGGAGTACTACTTTCAACTTCGGTATCAACCGCAATGAGATTACCGATATCGATGGTCAGGTAATTACTTCAGGTATTAACCGTGCCATTGAAGGTCAACCAATTGGTGTGTTCTATGCCTTAGAATGGGCCGGCGTTGATCCTGACAATGGTGATGGTCTATACTACATCAATAGTCCTGAAGGTGTTGATCATAGTACGGGTACTACAACAAATCCTGATGCTGCGAATCAAGTAGTAATCGGTGATCCTAATCCGGATTTCACAGGTGGTATAACGAATAACTTTAACTATAAAGGATTCGACTTAAGCGTATTCTTCCAGTTTGTATATGGAAACGATATCTACAATGGCGGTGGTGTATACCAGTCGTGTGGTGCTTGTTTCTTTGATAACCAAACATTGGATCAATACGAAGATAGATGGCAAAATCCAGGTGACGTAACGGACGTTCCTCAAGCTCGTTTATTCGATTTTGATGCATCTGCAGCTTCATCTAGATACTTAAGTGATGGTAGCTACCTTCGTTTAAAAACATTGAACTTTGGTTATACCCTACCAAATTCAATTACGGAAAGTCTATCCATACGAAAAGCTAGGTTCTATTTCTCAGGGGTGAATTTGCTCACCTTCACTAAATATGATGGATGGGATCCTGAGGTAAACACTGATATCAATGGTGGAAATATTGCGATAGGTGAGGATTTCTATTCTGCACCGCAGGCAAGAATCTACACCTTTGGTGTAAGCTTAGGCTTTTAATCCGAAATGAAATTTAGACTAAAAATGAGATTAGACATGAAAAACAGAATTAAAACATATAGCAGAGTGCTGTTGTTGCCGCTTTTAATATTAGCAGGCTGTGATAGTTTACTCGATGTTGAGCCTAAGCAGTCGGTGTCGGGAGACCAAGCATTGCAAGGGGCTGAAAACGTTGAATCCGTATTAATTGGAGCTTATGATAGTTTCTCGGATGATGACTTAATGGGAGGTAACACAGCGGTAATTGCTGAGCTATTTGCCCATGATGAAAACACACCTGAAATTAACTTCTCAGGTACATTCCAAACACTTCGACAAATCTTCAATAAGTCGGTGCAAAACACGAACGGTCAGGTTCAGTCCACATATAATCGTGGTTACATTACTATAAACTTGGCCAATATTGTGCTTGCTAACTTAGACCAAATCGAAGACCAAGCCACAAAAGATCGCATTCAGGGCGAAGCATTATTTATTCGAGGAACTACATTCTTTGAATTAGTGAAGCTATTTGCTCTTCCATATAGTGCGGGTAGTACGGATACTAATCCTGGTATTCAGCTAGTAACGGAACCTGAAGAAGATTACGCGAATATTCGTATGATCGACCGCAGTTCTGTAGAAGCCACGTACGATCAGATAATTTCTGATTTAACTACGGCTCGAGATTTACTTCCCCTATCTAATGGAAGTTTCGCAACTACCTATGCGGCATCAGCCATGCTGTCAAGAGTGTATCTGCAGCAAGCTGATTATCAAAATGCGGCTACAGAAGCGAACCGAGTTATTCAATCGTTTGAGTATAGCTTAGTATCTGATTACGAAGATGTATTCAATAATTCGAATAACAACACTACCGAGGATATTTTCGCTATTCAGGTGAGTGATCAAGATGGCGCGAATGACCTTAACTTATATTTCGCATCTGAAGAAAACAGTGGGCGTGGTGATATCAATATCCTTGACGCGCACACAAACCTCTATGAAGCTGGCGATGATCGACTAGATTTATTCTATTTCGATGTTTCAGGCGATAACTCAACTCCTCGTAGAACCGGTAAGTGGATGAACCAATATGGTAACATCAACACTATCCGATTAGCTGAAATGTACCTAACCCGTGCAGAGGCTAATTTCGAATTAGGCGTTGGTAATTATGTAGGGCCAAATACTCCTCGTGAAGACGTGAACGAAATTCGTGACCGAGTGAATGCCACTCCAATATTGGAAGTAAATTTCGACCTTGATGATATCTTACTAGAACGTAAGTTAGAATTAGCGTTCGAAGGGCAATTACTGCACGACTTAAAAAGACGTCAGATGGATGTAGGTACAGAGGCGTATAATTCTACCAGTATTATATTCCCAATTCCACAACGTGAAACGGATATCAATCCGAACTTAAATTAAAAGAATACCTCAAATCTTTAGGAGCACCGGTGAAAGCCAGTGCTTTTTTTATGCCTTTCAATGGTTGTTTTAAAGATTTTACACCATAGCTAAAAATCTACTTGATTAGCTCATCGCATTATCTGACTTTATCTTTCTATAAATTTTCACTAAAAAACAGATGCAATGAACTACGGTGTTAAGATGATGAGCAAAATGTTTGCTCTATCGCTCTGTTTGGTTTTAGTGGTTTCGGGTTGTAAAACAACGGGAACTACATCAAAATCAAATGGTGCTTCAACGGCTACTAAGCGGCCAACCCCAAAAGGTGATCTCAAGAAATTCAGTGAGGTGATCACGAAAGATGCAAAAACAGATGAGGGTCTGTTTAATGTGCATAAAGTAAAGGATTCGTTTTTCTACGAAATTCCGAATGAACTATTGAACAGAGAGATGCTACTAGTAAGTCGTGTAGCTGGTTCAGTTGAAAACTTTAGCTTTGGTGGTGCAGGCCAGAAAGCTCGTGGACAACAAGTAGTGAGATGGGAAAGAAAAGACAATAATATTCTACTTCGTCATGTGAGCTATTCGAATGTAGCTAGCGAAGAAGATCCTATCTACAAATCTGTTCGCAATAATAACTTTGAGCCTGTGATCTTTTCATTTAAGATTGAGGCCAATAACAAAGACACTTCAGGTGTAGTTATTGACGCTACAAAACTATATACCACTGATGTAGCATTATTAAGTGGATTGAGTAGTTTTCAAAGAAGAAACTTTCAAGTTCGAAGATTAGATGGTAGTCGTTCTTTTGTAAACAAAATTTCAAGTTACCCAGAGAACATTGAAGTACGTCACGTACTTACTTACGATGCGGCTAACCCGCCAGCTAATGGTGCTACAAATACACTTTCTATAGAAATGAATCAGTCGATGATTCTTCTTCCAGAAGAACCTATGACTCCAAGAAATTGGGACCAACGTGTAGGTTATTTCTCGATTAGCCAATACGATTATAGTTCTGATGAACACCGTGCGGCTCGTAATAGATTTATTACTCGTTACAAGTTAGTACCAAAAGACAAAGAAGCTTATTTGAGAGGTGAACTTGTTGAGCCTGTTGAGCCTATTGTATACTACCTAGATCCTGCTACACCGATTAAGTGGAGAGAATATTTAATCAAAGGTATTGAAGATTGGCAAGTAGCTTTTGAAGAAGCTGGATTTAAAAATGCGATCATCGGTAAAGAAGCACCATCTCCAGAAGAAGACCCAGAGTTTTCTCCAGAAGATGTGCGTTACTCTGTGATGCGTTACATCACAAATCCAATTCAGAATGCTCAAGGTCCACACGTACATGATCCAAGATCTGGCCAGATTTTAGAAAGTGATATCCTTTGGTACCATAACATTCAGAATCTACTTAGAAACTGGTATTTCATTCAAACAGCGGCATCGAACCCTGATGCTCGCCATGTAAAACTGTCGGATGAGATTATGGGCGAATTACTTCGTTTCGTAATGGCTCATGAGGTTGGTCACACGCTTGGTTTACCTCATAACATGGGTTCAAGTGTTGGTTATACTGTAGATCAATTAAGAGATCCTGAGTTCACCTCAACGCATGGAACAGCGCCTTCAATTATGGATTATGCTCGTTTCAATTACATTGCACAACCAGGTGATGGTGTAACTCAGTTTTACCCAAAAATAGGTGAGTACGATAAGTGGTCAATTAAGTGGGGTTACACTTGGTTACCAGATATCGATGAGCCATCTGACGAAGATGAAATCTTAAATGAATGGATTGTTGAGAAAAGTGGTGATCCGCTATACTGGTTCGGATATGCTAACGGCGCTGACCCAAGATCACAAACCGAAGCTATTGGTGATGATGCTATGAAAGCAAGTGAGCTTGGCTTAGCTAACCTTCAAGTGATTACGGATAACCTCATTGACTGGGTGGAAGAAGATGGCGAGAACTTTGACGATCTAGCTGAACTTTACAACAACGTATTAGGTCAGTGGAGAAGATATATGGGCCACGTTACTACTTATGTTGGTGGTGTTTACCAAAACTATAAGACCTACGACGAAGAAGGTGCTGTATATGAAGTGGTTTCAGAAGAAGATCAGCGTAGAGCGATGGAGTTCTTAAACAGACATGCATTCACTGCTCCAAGCTGGGCATTCAATAAAGAGATCTTAGATCGTATCAACCAATCTTCAGCAGTTGAGACTTTCCGTGGAGCACAAGCGGGCGTACTAAACAACTTGCTACGACCAGATCGATTAGGAAGACTTATTGAAGCTGAAACACGTACGGATAGTGATGTTTACACACTCATTGAAATGATGGATGATGTAAGAAATGGCGTATGGTCGGAAGCAAGAGCTAAGCGCAATATCAATGTCCACCGTCGTCATCTACAACGTGCTTACTTAGAAGCTATGGAAAGATTATTAACTACAGATAGCGGTAGAGGCGTTGATGTAAGTCAATCTGATATTCGTCCTGTAGTACGTAACGAGCTTAATATCCTTAAGCGGGATATCAATAGCGCTATTGCTGGCGGAGGATTAGATCGTGCAACTCGTATTCACCTAGATGATTCTAGAAACCGGATTGACGATATCCTTGACGGTAATAACGACTAATATTTATCTATAATATCAAAAGGGTAGCCTCGTGGCTGCCCTTTTTTGTTAACACTAAAAAAAAACCTATGAGAAAATTTTATACGATTAGTTTTGTTGTAGCTTTATTTCTAATGCTGAGCGCTACTGGGGTATCCGCTCAACAGTTAGATATGGAGTTATTAAAAGGGATGACCCCAAGGAATGTGGGGCCGGCAGGCATGAGTGGTAGAATCACAGCCATAGATGTTGTGAATTCAAATCCAGATATCATGTATGTTGGAGCTGCTTCAGGTGGCGTATGGAAGTCTGAAAGCGGTGGCATTAAATGGGAACCAATTTTTGATAATTACGGTGCAGCATCTATTGGTGCGATCGATATCCATCAAAAAAACCCTAACATTGTTTGGGTTGGTACTGGTGAAGGTAACCCAAGAAATAGCCAAAGTAGTGGTGCTGGAGTATACAAGAGTATAGATGGTGGCCGCACATTTGAGCTTATGGGATTAGAGGAAACACGTAATATTCACCGTGTTATCATTCACCCAGAAAATCCTGATGTTGTTTACGTTGGAGCTCAAGGTTCTGCTTGGGGCGATAGCGAAACACGCGGGGTATATAAAACTACTGATGGTGGTGAGACTTGGGAGAAAATCCTTTATATAAATAACCGTACGGGTATTGCTGATATGGTTATGGATCCTAATAACCCGAATAAAATCTTTGCAGCCATGTGGGAATTCCGCAGATGGCCGTGGACATTTAAATCAGGTGGTGAAGGCTCAGGTTTATACCGCACTATTGATGGTGGTGAAAACTGGGAAAAAGTTACTTCTGATGATGGATTTCCTGAAGGTAACTTAGGTAGAATGGGTGTAGCAATTGCACCAAGTAACCCAAATGTGGTATACGCACATGTCGAATCAAAAAAGAATGGTATTTACCGTTCTGATGATGGTGGTTACACGTGGGAACTTCGCCAAACAGTTGAAAAAGACCCTGAAGTAGGGAACCGTCCATTTTACTACGCTGAAATATATGTAGACCCGTTTAATGAAAATACCGTGTACAGTATCTACACGTATATATCTAAAAGTACGGATGGTGGGCGTTCATTCGAAAGTTTATATCCATACTATAATTGGGTTCATCCTGATCACCATGCCTTCTGGCTTAGCCCAACAAACCCTGGCTTTATGCTTGATGGTAACGATGGTGGTTTGAATATCACATACGACGGTGGCGATACTTGGAGATTCATCGATAATATTCCTGTAGGTCAATTCTATCATGTTACTGTAGACAACGACTTCCCATACAACATCTATGGTGGTATGCAGGATAATGGTACCTGGCAAGGACCTGCTTACGTGCTTCGCTCGGGCGGTATCCGAAATTCATATTGGGAAGAATTATTCTTTGGTGATGGTTTTGATGTATCGATGGACCAAAGTGATTCTCGATATGCATATGCAATGTCGCAGCAAGGAAATGTAGGCCGTATCGATTTAGAAACGGGTACTTCAAGATTTGTGAAGCCAAATCACCCAGAAGGAGAAGATTTACGCTTCAACTGGAATGCACCGATTAACTTCGATCCATTTGATGACGAGACTATTTATTTCGGCTCTCAGTTTGTTCACAAAAGTACCGACCGTGGTGAGTCGTGGGAAATTATATCTCCTGACTTAACAACCAACGACCCAGAAAAGCAAAAGCAGCATGAAAGTGGTGGTATCACTATGGATGCTACGGGTGCTGAGAACCATACTACACTACTAGCCATTGAGCCAAGTTCTGTAGAGCGTGGGCTAATTTGGGTAGGTTCGGATGACGGTAAAGTTCACATCACAAGAGATGGTGGCGAAAACTGGACCGATCTTACTAAGAACATCAAAGGAGTTCCTGCAAATAGCTGGGTTGCTCAAATCAAAGCTTCTAAGTTTAATGCAGGCGAAGCAGTAGCTGTTATTAACAACTACCGCCGTGATGACTGGGGCGTGTATGTAATGCACACCAAAGATTATGGTAAGAAGTGGACCAATATTGGTAAAGACAAAGGTATTGAAGGATACGCGTTGTCATTTGTTCAAGATTTAGAAGAGCCAAACTTAATGTTCTTAGGAACAGAGTTAGGATTATATGTATCGATTGATGCAGGTAAAAATTGGACTAAATGGACTAACGAATACCCAACGGTATCAACGTACGATATGGTAATTCATCCAAGAGAGCACGATTTAGTAATCGGTACTTTCGGCCGTGCTTTTTGGGTACTTGATGATATTCGCCCACTTCGTGAGCTAGCGAAAAATGGAGCTGATGAATTGAAGAAAACCATTAAGGTATATCCTGCACCGGTTGCAATTCAGGCTAAAACGCGTCAAGCTCGTGGTGTTCGTTTCGCTGCAGATGGTATGTTCAGTGGTGAAAACAGAATGATGGGAGCGATGCTAACCTACTCTGTGAACAGCGAGAATCTGAAGAAAGAAGGCGAAGAGAAGTCTGATAAAGATGAAAAAGTGACCATCGAAGTGTTCGATAGCTCGGGCAACAAGATTAGAACTTTTGAGCGCACTCCACAGCATGATGGTATCAATAGAACGAGCTGGGGCATGGAACGTGCGGGCTTAAGAGGACCAAGTCGTCGTAAAGCTCGTCCTAATTCTCCAGAACCATACGGAAGAAGTGTATTGCCAGGAACCTACAAGTTAGTATTTACCTATGGTGGTGAATCTGACTCAACAATGGTTACGGTTAAGCACGATCCACGTATTGAAGTGAGCATGGCCGCACTTCGTAGAACAGCCGAGTTACAAGACGAAGTAGCAGAGTTGAACGCTACCCTTGCAAAAGGAACTGATCAACTTATAGAAGCGATGGAAATCGTGAATACCTATGAGACCTTAATAAAAGCTGATTCTAGAGATAAAGAAGAGCTTAAAGAGGTAATGGAAGCCAACAAAGAAACCAAGCAGAAGATCGAAGATCTTATGAATATGGTATTTGGTGCTCCTGATAATCGCCAAGGTATTACTCGTAATCCTGCTCCAAATGTGATGCAGAAAGTTCGTGCACCATACCGCTATATGGGTAACGACTTCGACGGCCCTGGTTCGAATGAGCAAAACCTACTTCGTTTAGCTGAAGAAGAGGTTGAAATGGCCTTAACGAAGATCAATGAGTTCTTAAGAACGGATTGGTCTAGTTACCAAAGAACGATGGAGAGTGCAGACTTCAAGCTCTTCAAAGACCTTAGCCCAGTAGACATGAACTAACGTTCAGTTCAAACGGTTTAAATTTAAAAGCCTTCTTTCATATTGAGAGAAGGCTTTTTTTGTTTCTAGAATATTAACATCTTGCCTTAGCACTATACTCAAAGAGGTTCCCAATGGACGCTTTTATTGATTTTTTTGAAAATATCCCCACTGTATTTAGAGCAGGTATTTTAATTGGTGGGATATTCGTGTTTTGGATAATAGAAGGGGTGTTTCCACTTTTTGAGTTTGGCTATAAAAAAGTGCGTCACGCACTCATTAATGGACTTCTCACAGTCCTATTCGTAGTGATTGGTTTAGGTTTTGCAGGGGTACTGTTGTTTACATCAAATTGGGCTACGGCAAATGAATTTGGGCTTATTCATATAGTCGAGATTCCTATATGGTTGCAAGCTGTGATTGGGGTTATGGTATTAGATCTTATTGGGGCATATACGGTACACTGGGTTGAACATAAAGTGAAGCTATTATGGCGATTCCATCTCATTCACCACTCTGATACCACCGTAGATGTTACCACAGGACTTAGGCATCATCCCGGAGAAGCCGTGTTTCGAATGCTCTTTACTGTGGTGGGAGTGCTCATAGTTGGAGCACCAATATGGATTGTATTTTTATATCAAAGTCTTTCGGCACTATTCACCCACTTCAATCATGCAAACATTCAAATGCCAAAAAAGTTAGATAGGGCGCTCTCTTGGGTATTTGTAACTCCGTATATGCATAAAGTTCACCATCATTATACACAGCCACTCACTGATACGAACTATGGAAATATATTTGCAATATGGGACCGCATGTTTGGGACTTTTGCTGAAGTAGAGGATACCAATAATCTAAAATATGGCATCGACACTCACATGGATCCTAAAGAACATGATGATGTGCTCAACCTATTGAAGATGCCATTCCAAGAATACCGCCCACCTGTAGGGTCTAAGTTTGGGGATGAGGATCAAAAAGACAAAGGATAGCATTACTTAGCTCCTTTTCAATCATAGTTTTGTTTTACTACATTCATGAATCTATTAACTAATTAGGGAACATGAAGCTAATAAAACAAAGCATTTTAGGGATGATGGTGCTATCTCTGGCACTTTCAGGATCGGCCCTCGCTCAAAAAAAGTATTCTAAAAAACAGATCAATCGTTTTAAAAAAGAAGCTGCCGAAATCGTGCAAAGTCAGCATAAACAAACACAAGTCATGATCGACAAAGTGTTTAGTTTTGCAGAGTTAGGATTTCAAGAAGTAGAGTCTTCCAAATACCTTACTGATATACTTGAGAAAAATGGATTTACCATCGAGTATGGTGTTTCAGGAATCCCAACGGCGTGGTTAGCTACTTGGGGTTCAGGAGAACCCGTAATTGCTTTAGGAAGTGACGTGGACGGTATCCCAAAAGCTTCTCAAAAACCAGGTGTTGCGTATCATGACCCTATTGTGGAAGGGGCTCCCGGCCATGGAGAAGGGCACAATTCGGGTATTCCGTTAAATATCACAGCGGCTTTAGCGGTTAAACAAATTATGGAACGTGAGGGCATGCAAGGAACACTCGTTCTGTGGCCCGGTATCGCGGAAGAGCTAGTAGCAGCCAAAGCCTATTACACGCGCGATGGATTATTCGATGATATAGATATGACCATCTTCACGCACGTGAGTAGTGGGTTTTCAACCTCATGGGGACAAGCGAGGGGTACAGGACTAATTTCTGTAGAGTATACCTTCAAAGGAGAGTCGGCTCACTCAGCAGGATCGCCATGGAGAGGCCGTAGTGCCCTCGACGCAGCCGAACTAATGAATGTGGGGTGGAATTATAAACGTGAACATTTGCACCCCTTAAAACGCTCACATTCTATTATTACCAATGGAGGGGACCAACCAAATGTAGTGCCTTCGGAAGCATCGATCTGGTTTTACTTTAGAGATGTGACCTATGAAGGAATCATGAGTATGTATGAAGATGCCAATAACATTGCAGAAGGTGCAGCACTTATGACAGATACCGAAGTGAGTTCCAAAATTATTGGTTCTGCATGGCCACGTCATTTTAACAAAGTGGTAGCAGAAACCATGTTCGAAAACATTCAACAAGTAGGTATGCCTGAATGGTCAGAGGCGGACTTAACTTTAGCGAAAGCTGTACAAGAAGAAGTAGGGTCTAGGCCTCGCGGGTTAAGTAATAAAATTTCAGACTTGAGTGGCCCACTACCATCTCCAGTAAGTGGTGGTTCGGATGATATTGGAGATGTTTCGTGGAAGATGCCGACCATTACCCTTCGATTCCCTTCAAATATACCAGGGTTACAAGGCCATCACTGGAGTAATGCAATCGCAATGGCAACACCTATTGCTCACAAAGGAGCTACAGCAGGCGCAAAAGCTACAGCTATGACTGTTCTAGACTTCTTGATGTCGCCAAAGTTGGTGGAAGATGCATGGGATTATTTCAATAATGTTCAGACAAAAGAAACCACTTATGAACCAATGATAAGCGAAGATGATAAACCGGCCATTTACTTAAATAAAGGTATTATGAATACCTATAAGCCGTTGTTGACTCCTTACTATTTTGATGAAACAAAATACGATACTTATCTAGAGCAACTTGGGATTGAATACCCAACCATCAAAAAGAAAAACTAAAAGTAGTTCTGACTTACGAATTATAGAATAGGCTAGCATTCGCTGGCCTATTTTTTTGTGCAATTCATAGAAAATGAGTCTCAAAGTTAGATGAGGCACTCTTTTTAGTGCTTAAAAACGATGAATAGAACGATTATAATTTATTTTTAAAGCTAAATATTTGATATTGATTGAGTTTAATTCATTCAGTATGAAAAGAGTTTTAAAAATATCCCTCCTTATGCTTGTAACGGTTAGTTGCGGCTTGATTAATGGTGATAAAGGCTCAGAAAAATTAAAGCTTCCTCCCTATTTACTGTTTGAAAAAAAACAATTGCCAATCTCAGTGTTCAGGGGTACAAATCTAATTGATGGAGAAATTGTTCATATTTTTGGAGATGAAAAGTGGTTAGAATCTACCAACCATGGGATGACTTTTAGCATTAACTACAATCCTGATGGGGTGAGGTTTACTAAAGTCTTAGAATTTAATGACACTTATTATGCATTAGGTTCCCATGCCGTTAATCATCCTCAATTTGGGGACGTTGATTCCTTACCATTTATATTTGGAAACACGAACAGCATTTTTGTATCTGACGATGCAGAGACTTGGGAGCAAATGATAAGAATGGAGAATATGAGGGATTTCATTTTTCAAGATGATACCCTGTTACATATGGGTACTGATGGAGGTATAACTACATTAAATATGGTCTCTGATTCATCTCGTGTGAGGTTATTTTATTCTTCAAAGCTGTTTGACCTAATAAATGATTTCCATATCACAAAGACAGGGACAATTCTTGCTGGTTGCCATGATGGTATATTTAGATCTACTGATAGAGGGGAGAACTGGGAAAGAACTTCTAGGCCAGAAATATCAAAAAATGATGACAGTATAGATCATTTCTATAGGTCAAAGGATAGTATTTATGCTGTTGGTACAAAAATACATGTTTCGAATGATGATGGAATTACATGGAATCAAGTAGAATATGGCTTTACAAATGAGGAAGGAGATTTTATTGAAATAGGTGGAGAAGGAGTCTTTATTACCGAATCTGGATATATATATTCTGCGACTTATTATGGTCTTCTTATTTCAAGAATAGAAGAACCAAAAAATTCAACATTCATCTTAGAACATCCTATAGATAATAATGACTTAACCTATTCTAAATATGATGAAATATTAGCATTTAAGAATGGAGATATTATAGTGTTTGATGAAACACTGAATCAATATCAGCGAGGTATAAAGTTAATGGAGTCTTCTTTCTGGGATTGAATACCCAACCATCAAAAAGAAAAACTAAAAGTAGTTCTGACTTACGAAATTATAAAATAGGCTAGCATTCGCTGGCCTATTTTTTATAAAATTAATATAAAAGAGTATTGGGATTTCCCCTTCTTAGGGAAAGCTAAACTGATTAAAACCCCAACTACAACTACTACAAAGGCACCAAGCGGGTTCAGCCATAAAAACTCAATGGCTTTTGAATAACCTTCAGGAACTTGAGTCCAAGGGAAGAAGAAAGAGTAGTCGCTGGTATTGACATTGAAGAATAATCGGTCGAAAGTAAAAACAGATAACATCCCTGAAATCAGGCCAAGGAGAGCACCGGTTCCATTAGCTTTCTTTACCCATAGTAATAGGATGAAGACTCCGAGAATTGAGCCATAGAAATAGCTACCAATTTGATTGATAAGCTCAATGATGGATTTGGTTTCGCCGAGCATAAGAGCTGAAAAAGTAGCAATTACACCCCACATCACTGTTACAGATCTAGAAGATTTTAGGAAATGGGTTTCACCAGGATCATCGGGGCGAAGTCGTTTATACCAATCCACAATGGAAACGGTAGTTAAGGCATTCAACTCACTATCAATACTACTCATCGCCGCCGCGAATATACCCGCTACAATCAAGCCAACTAATCCGATGGGGATATACTTTAAGATGAAATATGGGAAGATGTAATTGGTATCGTTTACATCGGTTTGGCGAATTTCAGCTTGAAGCGCTAAATCTTTGGCTCGGATTTCATTAAATGCAGCATCGGCTTCAACAAAAGCTTGTTGAGCAACCTCGTTTCGATTTTTAACCGCCTTCATTGCAGCCGCTTCACGTGCCTCTAATGCTTGCTGATATTCTTGAGCTATCTGTGAACTAGCAGCAACTTGTTGTTCGGTTTGAGCGATGGGTTCGGTTGCTCGGAAGGAAATTGGAGCAGGTTGAAATACAAAAAATACATACATCATTACCCCAAGCAGTAAGATGAAGAACTGCATAGGTACTTTAGCATAGGCCGATAAAAGCAATGATTTTCTTGCCTCGCCTACGCTACTCGTAGTAAGATACCGCTGAACTTGAGTTTGGTCGGTACCGAAATAGGAGAGCATTAAAAAGAGTGCAGCAATTACACCACTCCACACATTGTACTTCTCACTCAAATCAAAGTTGAGATCTAAGGCGGTGAGCTTGTCTAAGCTACCTGCAAGGTAAAGAGCATCACTCATGCCTACATCATCTGGCATCTCAACCATGATTACTAGAAAACTGAATACAAGACCAAATACCATCACCGACATCTGCTTAACATCGGTTTGAATTACCCCGGCTACCCCGCCATACATCGTATAAAGCGTTGCAATAAAACCAATAATGAGAATGGTGATGCTAAGTGGTAGGTTTAATAATAATGCTAATACATAGCTAGGAGCAGCGATTACGGCACCAAGTGCAAGCCCACGAGAAATTAAGAATAGCCCACTTGTTGTGAGGCGTGTTTTTAATCCAAACCGTTCTTCGAGTACCTCATAGGCCGTAAAGGCTTTCATCTTTGAGAAGAATGGCACCAAGAACATGCAGATTAATATCATGGCGAATGGAATAGCTAAGTACACTTGCACAAAGCGCATATCTTCGACGTAGGCTATTCCTGTGGTTCCAATAAAAGTAATGGCGGATGCTTGTGTAGCCATGATGGAAAGCCCAGCGGCCCACCAAGGCATGTTTCGGCCAGCTAATAAGTAGCCTTCAATATTCTCAGAGTCTTTGCCTCGTCGAGTACCGTCCCAAATGGTGTAGAGTAAAAATAGCGAAAGTACTACCCAGTCGATCCAATGCATACTACGGTAGATTAAATGTTGTAGTGAACCACCAAAATATCAACACAAATAAAATCCCGGTGATAAACACACCTAAGTAAACTTTATTCCAACGAGTTGATTTTGAATCGTTTGATTGAGTTTCCATGGGGGATGATAGGAATTGTTGAAGAGATAAAAAAAGGTAAGCATTACTCAATTTTCATCCACTTTTATTCTTGGTGCTACTCTACTACCTTAGCGCTATGCAAAATAAGGGAAAAAAGTATACAGGGATACTTGTAGGATTAGGGGTGTTCGTAGCGATGTTGCTGCTACCAAGCCCAGAAGGATTAAGTGATGCTGCTTGGAAAGTGGCTGCCGTAACTACTTTAATGGGGATTTGGTGGATTACCGAAGCCATCTCCATTCCGGCAACCGCTCTACTTCCAATTGTATTATTTCCAATTTTAGGTGTTACTAGCATTAGTGAGGCTACTACTCCATACGCCAACCCTTTGATCTTTTTATTTATGGGTGGTTTTGTGATTGCACTAGCCATGGAGAAATGGAATCTGCACCGAAGGATTGCCATTCGCATTGTTCACGCAGTGGGAGTAAACCCTTCGTCCATCATAATTGGTTTTATCCTAGCCTCCGCATTTTTAAGTATGTGGGTAAGTAATACGGCTACAGCTGTGATGATGCTTCCTATTGCAGTTTCAATACTGGAACTGGTTTCAAAAGAACGTAGCCCGGATTCAGGGAAGCATAACTTTGAAGTAGTATTGGTACTCAGTATAGCTTATGCCTGTAATATTGGAGGGATGGGAACCATTATCGGAACACCACCAAATGCATTACTTGCTGGCTTCATGCTTGAAAATTATGGTATTGAAATAAGCTTCCTTGATTGGATGCTGATAGGCTTACCTATAATATTGGTGACTTTACCGTTAATGTATTGGTTGCTCGCAAAAGTGATATATCCCATTCGACTTAAAGAGTTGCCAGGGGGAAAAGCATTTATTCAGCAAGAACTGAATCGGTTAGGAACTATTAGTAAGCAAGAACAGCGAGTGGCTTATGTGTTTGTAGGTGCGGCTGTGTTATGGATGTTTCGTCCATTGTTAAGTGATATCCTTCCCGGACTTTCTGATGCGGGCATTGCCATTCTTGCGAGTGTATTACTCTTTATGATTCCAGCTTCACACAGTAAGCATACTTTTATATTGAATTGGACCGACACGAAGTCCTTACCATGGGGAGTGCTCATTTTATTTGGTGGTGGACTCAGTATGGCTTCCGCTATAAAAACTACAGGACTGGCGGCATGGATAGGATCGGGAATAGCCACATTGGGCAGCTGGCCTGTTTGGGTGTTTGTATTCTTAGTGGTGGCATTGATGATCTTCTTAACCGAAATGACGAGCAATACGGCCTCCACGGCTACTTTTTTACCAATATTGGCATCAGTGGCCTTAGGGCTTGGGGAAAACCCATTGTTGCTAGCCATTCCAACCGTGTTGGCAGCAAGTTGCGCGTTCATGCTACCCGTAGCAACTCCACCCAATGCGATTGTTTATGGAAGTGGTAGGGTTAGCATTCCAGAGATGACGAAAGCAGGACTATGGCTTAATACACTCTTCATCTTACTATTATCTATTGCAGCACTGACTTTAATAAAGTGGGTGTTTGAAATAGAGCTCGGTGTAATACCAACTTGGGCACAGTAATTACTGAGGTGTTGGTTTTGTTAATTGATCCAATAGCTTAAAGCATTCTGGCCCTACATTAAGCATGAGGTCTAGCACCGAACAGCCTTTCTCAAAGCCATTGTAACATTGGGGGTAGATAGGATGCTGCTTATCTGTTAAGGCAATTTCATATTGACGAGATGGCCGTTGGTAGTTTTTAGATTCGTGTTCTAAAAAAACGACATCCGCACCGATGTTCGCAGCTATTTCATCAGGGTAGGTACTATATCCTTCAACCTTACTACCCAATTCATAGTGGAGTTCAATTTCCAAATATCTACACATCCGGTCGAAGAAGTAAAGATTGAATTCAAGCAAGTATTCACATTCTTCCGCATACTTTAAATCAGCTAAAAGTTCATCCTCAAAATAATCGAACCAGGTTGCCTCTTTGTAATTATGAGCAATGGCATTCCATAGTGGGTCGAACCAACGTTGGCTATGATCGAGACGAACATCCTTAATCGCTTTCTTTCGATCTTCACTCAATATGGGCAAGTTAATCCACTGCTTGCCTTGCTCTCCCAATATCTCAGCACGATGTGTGCGCCCTTTCCTAGACCATTTTTCTACATCCGTGAATACAATTTGATCGGCTTTAAGCATGGAAGCTAAATCAAATAAATTAGGAGCAAATTGTGGGGTTAAGAGCGCTAATTGCACAATACTGATGATTGAATTTGGTGTTATTTGAAGAGGGTTAAGCCGCTGAAGAATTTATGAATCTAAAGAATCAGTATTTGCTTTAATTCTGAAATCTCAGAAACTAAGAAGTACTAGGTTCTATCTAATTTCAAGCTATATAATTCTTATATTTGAGGTCTTTCAAAGTAACACACAATTTTTAGATCACAATTTTCATGAGCGTTCGCGTACGTTTTGCTCCATCTCCAACAGGATTCTTACATATTGGTGGACTTAGAACCGCCCTTTATAATTACTTATTTGCTAGACATCACGGAGGGACTTTTGTTCTTCGTATAGAGGATACGGATCAATCGCGCTATGTAGAAGGTGCAGAGGCGGATATCATTCGTTCACTTGAATGGGCAGGAATGACTATCGATGAAGGTCCAACAAATCCCGGCGGAGTTGGCCCATATCGCCAAAGCGAGCGTAAAGAAATGTACTTGGAATACGCTAAGCAGTTGATTGAAAGTGACAACGCTTATTACGCATTTGATACCCCAGAAGAAATTGATGAGATGCGTGAACGACTTAAGAAGTCAGGGAATCCATCTCCGAGCTATGATTCTATTACACGTCAGTCGATGAAAAACAGCTTAACGTTGTCTAAGGATGAAGTTGAAAAGCGCTTAGCAAACGGTGATGATTATGTAGTTCGTTTGAAAGTGCCTCGCCGTGAAACGGTTAAGTTTGAAGATTTAATTCGTGGAATTGTTTCTTTTGATACGGCAGGTTTAGATGATCAAGTGTTGATGAAATCAGATGGTATGCCCACATATCACTTAGCAAATGTTGTGGATGATCATACAATGGGTATTACTCATGTGATTAGAGGAGAAGAATGGTTGAGTTCAGCTCCTAAGCATATGCTTCTGTATAAAGCTTTTGGTTGGGAAGCACCTACGATGGCTCATTTGCCGTTAATCATGTCGCCAAGTGGTGGTAAGCTTTCAAAAAGAAAAGCCGAAAGCGAAGGTATTCCAGTAAATACGAAAGATTATATCTCAGGAAACTATGAGCCTGAAGCGCTCATCAATTTCCTAGCTTATTTAGGATGGAGCCCAGGTGATGACTCTGAGATTCATGATATGAAAGAACTGTGTAAGCTCTTTACGCTTGATAGAGTGAGCAAAGGCGGTGCGGTATTTAACTACAAGAAACTGATGTGGTATAACGAGCATTATATCCGTGAGACTTCCGTTGAGGAGTTACAGCCACGTGTAAAAGTGCTTGCAGAAGAAATGGGCTTTGATACTAAAAGTGATGCGTACCTCAAAACAGTGGTTAAACTACTTCACGAACGTGTATCCAAAATTGATGAATTCGTTTCTATGGGCTCGTTCTTCTTCGAAGCTCCAAAAGAGTATGATGAAAAAGCCGTTAAGAAATGGAAGGACGATAGCGCTGACTTAGTAAAAGCGTGGACGGAAAAAGTAGATGCGCTTTCAGAAGAGGAATTCAAAGCAGCAACATTAAAGTCTAAGCTTGAAGAAACTATTGAAGAGCATGAAGTTGGTTTCGGAAAGCTGATGATGCCATTACGTATTGCCGTTACAGGTCAAGGCTTTGGTCCAGATTTATTTGAATCGCTTGAGCTACTTGGTAAGGAAGAAGTAATGGAGCGCATTGAAACGGCATTAAAGCGTTTAGATTAAATCAATTCAATTCGATTTAATTCACAGATGTAAAAAAGGCTCGTTACCAAATGGTAGCGAGCCTTTTTAGTTTCAATAAGTAATGTATGCTTACTTCTTACGAGTAACTACACCACCTTTTTGGCTATCAACTTTAATGGTATAGTTATTACCCTTGCTAATAATCCAACGTACCGTTACTGAACTCATTCCAGGAATATTGTTCACCTCTATGCGGTCTGGGCGATTCTTTTGTTCCGTAGTTTGATTCAGATCTCTGTTATTCACAATCATACCCGCTTCAACAGTAGCACCTTCGATGCTGATGATATTCGGAGGCATGATTTTATTATTTACATCAATACTTGCATGTGTTGGCATCAAACGAGTGTTAGTTACTACAGCGGTTACTTCTTTTAAGCCACCCCCTAAGTTCTTTTCTGTAATCTCGTCGATTTCAAGTTTTGGAGTGTGATAAGCATGGTAAATAGTAAATGCCATGTTACGATGTGCATCTTGCTCTAGCAAAAAGCCAGGATGAGCACGTCCAAAGTTTTTCTTGAATCCGCCAATTTCAATCTTGCCGTACTGAGGATGATCATATGGCTCCCACTTTACAGTAGCATCACCAAATAATAAGTACTTGTCGAATTCGTATGAATCGGTAGGCTTACGGTCGTTAGTTTGGAACATTTGGTAGCTAGTCCAAAGCTCGTTCGAGAAGGTGAATACTCCACGAACTCCATAGAACCAATCCAGCTCTCCACCAAATACATCATACAGATCATCGTACACTACTAAGTAGCGGTAACCTGGAATAAGGCGCTCTCCCATTCGGCCGAGCATATCATATACTTGAACATCTTGGCGATTGTAAGTACGGATATCTTCAGCTACACCAGGGCCACGTAATAACATTCCACCAGAGTTATGATAACTTTGTGCAGCGGCAATATTAGGGCGAGTCATCACGAAGTCTTTAACAGCGCGAGTTTCTGGTAATGAGAATGGATACTTGTGTGCACCACCTTGGATGTAATCAGGCTGCCAGTTCCATCCCCAATCACGGTTAGGATCGTAATAGCCCTCGCGATCTTCGTTAATACGGCCATCACCATCGTTATCTAAGCCTTCATAACCTAACATCTCGTAATCACCGTACTCATCACGTGGTACACGAATCATGCGGTTTGGATAAGTTGGGTCTTCACGGAAGGTTCCTCGATCACTCTTGCGGCGCATCATGGTAATATGACCGTCGCCATTTAAGTCATCCATAGGATCTTCGTCGATAAGGCCATCACCATCGTTATCAATAGGTTTTAAACCAGAACGTGGTGAACTAGCGGTATTCGCTTTGGTCATAAAGTGCTCACGTGCATCTGGGTTGATGGTAGGCACAATGTAGAAGGTCTTATCATTCAGTAATTCTGTAATGAACTCCACATCGCCGAACGACTCTGTTAGATACCAAGCGGTATATAGCGACATCTCCGTTCCCTGAATCTCATTCGAATGGATGTTTCCATCGATATAAATAGCAGGTTTACGATCTGGGTTACCGTTTTCGAAGTTAGAAACGGTTAGCATCCAAATGTCACGGCCTTCATAAGATTTACCAATAGAAGTACGCTTTGCTAATTTCGGATGTGCTTTCGCAATACGCTCGGTTAATTCACTAATACCTTTGTAGTTGTAGTAGTGATTCCAAGTTGCTTCAACTTTTGGGTTTTCAGGAGTACCAGCGGCTCTGAATACACCATCGGTTAATTGCGCTTTTGCCGACCCTGAGGTCAACATCAATACAAAGACAAAAGCAGTAAGTAGGGTAGTTTTAATATTCTTCATGATGCTATTACTTAATGGTTTGTTCTTTGATTGCGAAACCGGCCATTGGAGAACCAGCGGTAATCGTGATTTTGCCAGAACCTTGAATTAGCCAAGATTTGCTTACAAATCCGTCACCTGGAATTGCACGCTCAAAGCCTTGTTTCGGTCCACTGATTAAGCTCATGCCGTTAGCTAAGTCAATTTTCGTGATTACACTTCGTGCCCAGTTAGTACGTTGGCCTAAACGTGAGGCTGTTGGAAGTACTCCGCTGTTATAAACATCTACTGTTACACGTGTAAGGTTCTTACCTACACTTTCTGTTTTGAAGTTAACAAGCTCAACTTTTGGAGCTCGCTTAGCTACTTCAAGGATGAAATCGGTGTGCTTTGTGGCTAATTCCTCAACCTCGCTGTATGGAGGGTTTAGCTTGCTGTACGGCTTGATGCCACCTACTTCAACTTTCTTGCCAGGGAAGTCTGGATGGTTAATCTCAGTCCATTCAACAAATACATCTTGATTGTTGGCATCCGCCCACGCCAAAAACTTAGCGTCTGCATTTGTGAATTTTTTAGCTTTGTCATTTTCATCGGTTACTTCTGGTGTCCACCATGCTGGTGTACTGAAGCTGAAACGACCATAGTGGTAATATGCCCACTGAAATAAGTCACCTTGTTGTGGTGCACCCGATGGAGCTTTCCCCATATCAACCGTGTCGTTATATAACTCTGAGATAAGTTTATTTACATCGATATCTTCGGAATACCATCCAGCTACCACTCTTTTTGATGAAGCAGAACGGTTAAAGCTTAGTGGGCTTGAGAGGTTGTTCTCTGGTCCAAAACTAATAACTGCAAAAGTATTGCGAGCTTCTTCAAATAAGAAATCGAGTAGTCCCATAGTTTCTTTTTCAGAAACTGGGTTTTCACTAGAACCAGGCTTGAAGTATGGGAATTGGAAACTGAAGTTCTGGTTGATATTCACACCACCTTCACCGTCCTCATTAAAAGCACCGTCGTTATCATTATCTCTTCCTTCAGTAAACAAAAGGTATTTACCTGATTCCCCTTTCTTACCATTTGCTTTTACCATCACACGTGGGTCATCATTAAGAGCCTTCCATTCCCCCGTTGGGTCTTCAACACGCATCATAGTAATGAAGCCATCTTTGTTGAGGTCTTCAAAACCGTCTTCATCAAAATATCCATCACGGTCGGCATCAGTAGAGCGCATATTGCCATCTCTTTGCTGCTTTAGGTTTGCAAAGTAGAATTCAGTCGCATCAGGATTAAGGCGAGGCACTACATAAAAAGTGGTGCTTGCTAACAGTTCTTTCGTTTCGGCAGAATTCGCATTGGCAAGAAGCTTTTCAGCAAACTCTAAGGTGATTTCACTACCTACAATATGAGAAGCTTTAGCACCACCAATCACCGCAACAGCAGGATTGTTTTTTAGGTCGCCTGAGCCAATGGTTAATAACCACACATCATTGCCACCAATGGTTTTAGTAAGAGATGTGAGCTCGGTTAAGTTTTTATGTTTGTTGTTAAGGTCTTTCAACCGCTTAGTGAGTGTACTATAATCACTGTACGTATTTTGGGCCATTAATGGGGATGTACTCCAGATAAATCCCAACATCAGGCACGTACCCAGTACCTTGAATAGTTTATTCATAGTTAATTGCTTTATTATTGGAAATGTTCGGTAAAGTCTCTAGTTCAGCTAGCATTTCAAAATTCTGCCTGTAAAAAGTTTATAAGTACATCGTTCATAAAGAGATTAGAATCCGAATATGAATGGAATTTTTGGTGGATATGAATTATTGTAACTCGTCATTTTAAATCATTGTGTAGAAGGCTGTTATGAAGAATTACGTAGTTCTATTGATACTATTAGTGCTTGGGTGTACATCAACGGAAACGATTATGGATGTAGAGCAACCTGTTGGAAGGGAAAAAGCCGTGACCAACACGGAACAGCTCAAACAGATTTTCACTCAATCTGACACCTTTAAAAAAACGATAACAGGGTTTATGTTATTCGACCCTGAAGGCGATTCAACCATTTATGCAGTAAATGAAAACAAGTATTTGATTCCTGCTTCCAATACTAAATTGTTCACATATTATGCGGGTTTAAATGTACTTGGTGATCGAATACCCGCTTTAAAGTATGAGATTCGAGGTGATTCGCTGATTTTTTGGGGAACGGGCGATCCATCATTTCTACATCCTGATTTTGGGACTGATGATGTATACAACCTCCTGACTTCCTTTGACGGAGAGTTATTTTTCTCAGATAGCAATTTCGATGATGAGAACCTCGGTCCCGGTTGGTCGTGGGCTGATTATAATTCCTATTACTCGGCAGAGAAAAGTCCCTTACCCATCTATGGAAATATAGCCCGTGTTACCATCGAGACTATTGAGAAAAGACACATTGCTCAAGAGAATGGGGAATATCTCATCAACCCGAAAATATTTAATAAGTACATTAATGAAGGGGTATTAAGTGATGAAGGGAGGTTAGTACTTAGCAGAGAGCGAGTTGGGAATAACTTTGAATATGCCTATACCTCCGATACTACCCGAACCGAGACAGACAAGCCCTTTCATTATACCCCAGAGCTTATTGTAGAACTCTTGGCCGATACATTGAATAAACCGGTGGGGTATTTGCCCGATGCTCACCTTTCGTCAAACCATGAAACGATCTATAGTATGGAGGCGGATTCGCTGTATAAAAAAATGCTTCAGCCGAGCGATAATTTTTTAGCTGAACAGATCATGCTAATGGTTTCAAACGAGATCGGAGAGGATTTGAATAGCCGAGCAGGTATTCAATATGTGAAAGAAAACTTTTTGAATGATTTGCCAGATGAGGCGAATTGGAGAGATGGCTCTGGGTTATCTCGGTACAACTTATTTACTCCGCGAAGTATGATTGCTTTGCTTCAAAAAATTGATGATCAAGTAAATGAAGCACAACTACTAGACGCCTTGCCTCAAGGGGGAGAAAAGGGAACCATTCGTAGATTGTATGCCAATAAGGATGGGGGAGCTCCTTATGTATATGCTAAGACAGGAACCTTAAGTAACAATCATTGCTTAAGTGGCTATGTGTTCACCCGGTCGGGTAAGAAGCTTCTGTTCAGTTTTATGAACAACAACTATGTGATACCAACCAGAGAAGTTCAATCACAAATGGATGAGATTCTCTGGTTCATATACACGAATTATTAAGCTGTTTCTACTTTAGCGTCTTTAAGCATTCTGAATTTAATCTTGAACACTGCAAATATGATGGTCATAAATGGACTAATCATATTGAAGAACGCGAATGGGAGATAGGTGAAGGTGCTAACTCCGAGTACATTTGCATGGAAGGCACCACAGGTATTCCACGGAATTAGTGCCGAAGTAACAGTTCCGGAATCTTCCAAGGTACGGCTCAAGTTCTCAGGAGCTAGGCCTTTTTCTTTATAAATATCTGAATACATACGGCCAGGAACTACGATGGCTAGATATTGATCAGAAGCAGTGATGTTAAAGAACACACAAGTTCCCACTGTTGATGCCACAAGTGCACCTGCAGAATTAATACCACTAATTACGCTTTCAGCGATTCGTTTCAGCATACCGCTTTTTTCCATCACACCACCAAATATCATCGCTGATAAAATGAGCCAAACCGTGCCTAACATTCCATACATTCCACCAGAAGTAAGAAGCTCGTCAACTATGTCGTTACCCGTTTCAATGCTAATGGATCCATACATGGAAGTCATAACGCCTACGTAGGCTTTTTCCCAATTAGACTCTCCGAACTCTGCTACAGCATACACTAATTCAGGCTGAAAAATCACAGCGAAAATAGCACCCATTAATGCACCAATGGTGATAGCAGGGATAGCAGGCATCTTCTTAGAAATAAGAATTACCATGATCACTGGAACAATGAATAAAAAGGGATTGATATCAAATTTACTTGCAATAGCATCCAGAATAACCTGCGTTTCAGCAATCTCTGAATTTTCACCCTTCACAAAACCAAGCACTAAGAAAATACAGATGGATATAAGAATAGACGGCACCGTTGTATATGCCATATAACGAATATGTGTAAAGAGATCTGTACCAGCCATTGCAGGAGCTAAGTTGGTAGTATCACTTAATGGCGACATTTTATCACCGAAGTAAGCACCTGAAATAATAGCTCCAGCAATCATGCCTGCCGGAAGCCCCAAGGCTTTACCAATACCTACAAGAGCAATACCCACAGTAGCTGAAGTAGTCCACGATGAACCCGTTGCAACCGAAACAATAGCACATACAATACAGGCAGCCACTAGGAATATGGTGGGGTTCAGTATTTGAAGCCCGTAGTAAATCATTGCAGGTACAATTCCACTTAAAAGCCATGTTCCCGCAAGTGTACCAATCAATAAAAGAATAATCATGGATGACATCGCTGAACTGATACTATCAACAATACCGGCTCGAATTTCAGCCCAGTTAATACCCAGCTTCATAGCTACTAGTGCAGCAACAGCGGCAGAGAGCATAAGAATAATTTGATTAGAGCCATCTAGGGAGGCGTCGCCGAAAATTCGAACATTGATAAATAGAGCGACAATTAGAAATATGATTGGAATAAATGCCTGAAAAAGAGACGGTTTATCGTATTTGTAGGTCATCTTGATTTTAAAATGGTTAACACAACGTTAAATATCGTAACGCAAAATAGGTCTGAATAAACGTGGTTTTTTAACTAAAAACCAGTTCAAAAGCATGTTCATCACGAATTTCTCCCGTTTTAGCTTCGAAACGGCGTTCAATAAATTTTGCACCCCCTTGATAATCAATAAGTAAAATGGATGAACAGCGCGTGCCATAGGTATCCGTTTTAATGAAGATGGAAGAAATAGCTTTCTCCCATTTTAAAGGAATGCGGGTTGTAGGAAGCGCTTTGTCGTCGGCTCTACGATCGTTATGCAACAGCTTGAATAGTAACTCATGATCGAAATTCGCTTCGTTAGTAATAGTAGCTAAATCGAGTTTGGCACGTTCTAATTTAGGCCAAGGGGTGTTTAACAAGGCATTACTCAAGCCATGAATACCGGGTTCTAGTGCGGTTATTTCCTCGTTGATATTGGAGAAATGATAGATACCGTCTTCGTCCCCAAGTAGTAAATTGAAGCCATTGTAATCTGAAGCAGAACCTTTCAGTTGATGCAGATACACTTGGGCAGTTAAATCATTTTTTAAATAGTTAAGTACTAAATCGCCCCGGGTAGGTGCTTCTGATTTTTCTAAAGCAGGGTCGCGGTAATTTGTGAGAGCACCCCATTTGCCCCCTCGGTGTACGCCTAACCAAGTACCCTTCCCTTTAAGATCCTTGCCCGCAAAGATATCAGGGTAACCTTCTTCGCGCCAAAATTGAGCCTCGCGAGTTGGCCGCTCATAAAACTCATCTCTATTAGTCGCTAGTATGAGCTTATAGCGAGGATGAGTATTATATGACAGAGCGATCAAACACATAAAAAGACAACGAATTAGGTTTTATAAATCGGATGAATCTAAGCATATTAGTGCAACCATCTAAAGAATTTCCGTATAGCACCCCATGTTTTTAAATACTTTTAAACGCTTTAGGGATTTATTAATCATTGTTCTGGGGATAGTAGGCCTGTTTTGGTTTTTCTACGATTTACCGAGCCTCGAACCATTAAGTATAGCTCGACTCGAGTTAACAAGAGAAGAGGCCGTAGCAAAAGGAGATTCTATTCTTCAAGCATGGAATTTACTACCTACACAAGGTCGTAAAGAAGCCGATATCAGCAGTTTTTCTAATCTTATCCGTTCGGTTCAACAAAAAGAAGGCACTCGCTCTTTTATTGAGAATGCACAATCGGAGGATAACAAAGCATTCCCTTTCTACTTTTGGAAAGTACGGGAAGTGCCCGAATCGAGTCGGTTTAACCCAGCCCTTGCTCAAGCATATTCATTAAGCTTAAAAGGAGAACTATTTGGCATCGATACGCCTAGTGAAGTTCTAAAAGCTTCGAATCCATTCAATAAAGAGCTTATTAAAAAAGTATTCGGTATCGGTAGCTCTGGGTACAACGAGACGTTAGTAGACTCTCTTATTGCTGAGCTCATTGAGTTTCAAAATTCAGGGAATCAAGCTAGAACCTATTTCAATATACAGAAGATCGTAAATGAATTAGGGATTCAACGAAGTGCTTCAGCTCGCAGCGTGGTGAATGAACGCTATGTTTGGGATATGGCACGTTTCTACCTCAATGAAAGTATGTGGAATGCATTTGATTTCGAGGCGGATAGCTTAGAGTATGTGGAGGAAGGTGGATTGCGTTATGCGCGATTATTCTGGAAAACGGATACAGATATTATTGGCCAGCAACCTACACTGATCACGGAGATTCTGCCTGCAGGTATACTCAAGAAAATGGAAGCTACCATTGATGTAGGCGCTGTAGCTAAAAAGAAGGATTTCCAAATTAAGGAGACGTTGTTTCTAGCACTCATCTTGTTTTTTGGACTTTGGGTGCTCACCGTTTTCTACCTCCGTATTAAGGCCGGCGCTATTGATACCAAACCCGCATTTATCATAGCAATTCTTGCAGGACTACTACTTCCCGTTTATCTGGCTCTCAATATCTGGCCGAGTATTTCAGTAAGTAATAATGATTTTGATACCGCAATGCTCTTCGACCAATTGTTCGTGCTTGGCATTGTTGGAGCGATAAGTGCCATTGGCTTTTTTGTACTTACGGCGGTGAGTGATTCTATTTGTAGGCAGTATTGGCCAGAAAAACTCAAGTCATGGGATTTACTTCGAAGAGGGTTATTTAATAACAAACCTGTGGGCTGGTCGCTGGTATACGCGCTGTGTATTGGAGCATCTTTGGCAGGTCTTTGGGTGTTACTGATTCGTTTATTGCCAGACCTATTTTTTGAGGGTTGGGCAACCTTCATTAGTCATGATTTTGTGTTTTCATCAGTAGCGAATTTGGTTTACAACCTGCTTATCAGTTTGCTAGTGGTAATCATCGTTTACATGATTTTTTCCAATCAAGTAATCGCGCTTACCCAAAAAAAATGGCTCATTCCGATTATTAGTGGCATCATTTTTGGTCTTGTGCTAGATGAAGTGCTTCGTATTGACCTCACTGATTCAACCCAAACATTTATACTGAATGCTTTACTCGGTGCTTTCTTTGGATTGCTCTATTTGCGCTACGATTTTGTAACTATCCTACTGGGCTTTTTTGTGTTCTTTGGTTTTGTAACTACAAAAAATGGCTGGATTATAGATCAGTCGCCGGATGCTAACTCATTTTATTTATTCATTACGCTTCTCACGGTATTTGCTGCATCAGGAATTCTATTCATAAAAAGAGGTAGTGAACGGAAAGAACTACCGGATTATGTGCCTGAGTATATCGAAGTACAAGCGAAAGAACAGCGTGTTCAGCAAGAGTTAGACATCGCACAGAAGGTTCAAAAAACATTTTTACCTACTCAAATGAAAAGCTTGCCGGGTATTGATATGGCAGGTTGTTGTATACCTGCACAGGAAACAGGTGGGGATTATTATGATATGATCTCGTTAGGTGAAAACCGCACAGCACTGGCAATTGGAGATGTAAGTGGGAAAGGGATTCAAGCCGCTTTCTATATGACTTTTGTGAAAGGGGTGCTGCACAGTTTAAGCCCATTAATACTTTCGCCATTGGAGTTATTGAATCAGTTAAATCGATTATTCAATGAGAACGCCACTCGGGGAACATTTATAAGCATGATTTACGGTGTGCTAGAAGCAGATAAACGCATATTTACTTTTGCTCGTGCAGGTCACAATCCAATGTTGTTGATGAAGGCTGACGGTACTTCTCAATGGCTTCAAACCAAAGGGATTGGGATTGGAGTTGCTAAAGGGCAATCATTTATTCGAGGTACCATTGAAAGTGAACTTAAACTTGAAGAAGGCGATGTATTAGTGCTCTATACTGATGGAATTACAGAAATGCTCAATATCAGTAATCAATTTTATGGTGAAGAAGGACTTGAAGAATTAGTGAGAAAAGTTAGAAAAAAGAACTCAAGCACTATTCTAGATATAATAATACAAGACGTTACAGAGTTTAAGGGAGTAGCGAAGCAGCACGATGACATGACCCTTGTTGTTATCAAAGCTGATACCTCCGCAAATCAATAGTTTTCGTATATTCAGCCATGAAAAGAATTCAAATTTCAATACTTGTTTTATTTACGCTACTTATGGGTAGCACAGCTTTTGCTCAAAATCCAGAACATAACTCTGGAGTAGAGTGGCAATCGTTAGAAGAGGCACAAAAGAAAGCCAAGGAAACGGGCAAAAAAGTACTCATTTTCGGTTATGCCGATTGGTGTACCTACTGCCGAAAAATGAGGAAAGAAACCTACTCTCAAGACACTGTTCAAAAGAGTTTAGATTCTAACTTTATTCCGGTGCAAATTAATGCCGAATCGGAAGAAGAAGTAGTTTTTAATGGGAAGACCTATAAATCTTGGCAGCTCGCTCAGTATTTTCAGCTCAAATCATTTCCAACGCATTATTTTATTGATGACAAAGGAGAAGTGATTGGTGCACAACCAGGGTTTTTACCTACTGATGTTTTCATCCCAATGATGGATTACATCGGAGAAGATAAGTTTGGGAAAATTTCATTTATGGATTACCTGAACCAACAAGGAATTAAGTTAGACGTAGATCAGGAATGAGCTTAAGCCAATCTGTAGAAGATTATTTGAAAGCCATTTATGTGCTTCAAACGGAAGGCAATGGAGCCTCCACCAATAACATAGCAGAAGCACTGTCGGTGTCGTCTGCTTCGGTTACTAATATGCTTAAGAAATTATCAAAGCTTAAGCTTATCAATCATAAATCGTACCGCGGAGCTGAACTCACTAAAGCGGGAGAGAAGATCGCTTTAGAAGTGATTCGACATCATCGCTTGTTGGAGCTATACCTCAAAGAAGTGATGGGTTACTCGTGGGATGAAGTACACGATGAAGCAGAGAACTTAGAGCATCATATCTCAGAACAGTTCGAAGATAAAATTGCTGAACTACTAAATCACCCTACGCACGATCCGCATGGAGATCCGATTCCAACTAAAGATGGTGTAGTACCTGAGATGGCATCATTGGCTATCACAGATGCCGAGTTAAATGAGCCGTACCTAATCGGAAGAGTAAAAGATCAAGATCCTGAACTGCTTCGATATTTAGAGAAAACTGGGATTATCCCGGGTGTAAAGCTCAAGGTGATTGAAAAAGCCCCTTTCAATGGTCCCGTTAAAATTCTGCTAGAAGGCAAAGAAACCACTATTGGTAATGGTGTTGCTAAAGATGTGTACTTAGTAGAAGAGGTTGAGAGTTAGTTTTTTAAAAGTGCATACTTTCTGAATTCCTCGTCTCCACTTTCAGTTGTATACCCAAAAACATAGGTGTTTCCAATATCAGTGATAGTAAAATGACTAGGCACTTCAATTACACCAAGCCAATCTCCATTCGTATTCAATACGTCCCATTTTTGAGGTAAACTCGTGTCAATTCGATTACGTCTTGCCCAGAGATAACAATTAGCATCTACAATAATTTCATCAATTGAAGGTACATACTTGTTGAGTGGAAGTGGCTTGTTATAAAAAACACGATATCTCTTCTTATGAGCTTCGTTTTCCCAATCTTCAATTTCAGATTTATAAGACTGCCATACATCTTTAGTTAAAACCATGGGTGCATTATAATAGATGCTATCAACAGGTTCACCCAATGAGTTTAGAATTGAAATTTTAGGGTGAACTGAAGAACTAACTAAAAATGTATTTGCTTGGTAAGCCAGTAGAATAGGGTTCTTATCAAAAGGAATGAATGGAAAACTTGTATTCTCATCTATTTTTAATACCATCCGTCTTCTACTTGGTAAGCTTGTTATTCGCTGAATCTGGTTTGTTGAAGGGTTAAAAGAAAAAACGCTCCTATACATCTCTATTAAATCTCCATCTTGTCCCCTCAAATAACCTCCACCTTGAGATGCTAAAAATATCAGATTGCCATTTATTGTTGTATCGATTAATGCTAAACGGCCATGATCATCTGCCTTTGGATAATTTAATGTTGCTTGATAGTTCAAATCGTAATCAAAGAAATGAGCTCTATGATTAGAATTGTCTGTTAATAGTAGTTGTGCGCCTAGCTCATGTATTTTAATATTGGAGAATTCAGCGAAATCATTTGGTCCACGCCCCTCCTGCCCCGTTTGCTTAAGAAAGACTCCTGCACTATCAAATAAAAGAACCTGGCTTAGACCAGAGTTGGCAATGAGAATTTTATTATTGTCTAATATTCTTCCATCGCTGGCACGATATAGTTGTACTCCCGAATCATTATTACTCGAATGAATAATTAGATCGGGTTCTTTAGATAGCTCCCAAAATGAGTCGCTGTTTAAAGGGTGAGTGTTTCGGTTTTCAGAATTAGCGTGCTTTTTGAATTCATCGCCACTACACCCTAATAGAAATGATGAAATCAGTATAATTAATGTTCTTAAATACATAACGGCAAATGGTTTAACAGTAATTAACCCATTAGCTAGCAAAAAATAAAGGTCAATAATTTTAGTCACTTCAATAATTTTATTTTGTCTGTATAATTCATAATTTAGCCATGTCTAAATTTTAAATTAGATATATAACTATGCGAGTCAAGATTCTATTCCTTTTTATACTATTCAGTCCGTCAATATCCGTTTTTGCTCAACAAGCCACTATTAAAGGCAAGGTTACGTCACAAGGAGAGCCCATTGAATTTGTGAATGTGTATGTACTTGGTGCCGACAAAGGCGCTATCACAGATTCGGAGGGGGAATATTTAGTGAAAGGCATTAAGCCTGGCAAGTATCTCATCAAAGTATCCTACGTAGGATATCGAACCATAGAGCAAAGAGTAGAGCTGAAGGGAGAAGATGTTACTACGCTAAACTTTGAATTAGAAAGTGCTTCCATTCAAGGTGAGGAAATTGTAGTTACAGGGACCTTAAAAGAGATAACGAGAGCAAAAAGTCCGGTACCCGTCGAGCTTTATACTCCCAAATTTTTCAAGATGAATCCTACGCCATCGTTATATGATGCGATGCAAAATGTGAACGGGGTGCGCCCTCAATTAAACTGCAATGTGTGTAACACGGGTGATATTCACATCAATGGTTTAGAAGGCCCATATACTATGATTTTGATTGATGGAATGCCCATTGTGAGTGGATTGAGTACAGTGTATGGATTGTCAGGTATACCTAACTCTATGATAGAGAGAATAGAAATTGTGAAAGGTCCAGCCTCATCTTTATATGGATCAGAAGCAGTAGGTGGTTTGATAAATGTGATCACAAAAAAACCTGTTAATGCCCCCAAGTTTATGGCTGAAGGGATGGCTACATCTTGGAATGAGTATAACATTGATTTGGGTGCACGCTTCAGTAAAAAAGACGCTTTTGATGTACTTACTGGGGTGAATGTGTTCAATTACAGCAATACTATAGATCAGAACAACGATAACTTCACAGATGTAACCCTTCAAAAAAGAGCATCAATCTTTCAGAAATGGTCGTTTCATCGAAAAGAGAATAGACTTTTCAGCATCGCATTAAGAGCCTTATATGAAGATAGATGGGGTGGAGAAATGGATTGGAATAAATCTCACCGAGGGGGAGATGAGGTGTATGGCGAAAGTATCTACACCAAGCGCTGGGAAGTAATAGGAAACTACCAACTGCCTACCTATGAAAAACTTCTTTTCTCCTTTTCCTATAACTCCCACGACCAAGATTCTTATTACGGGGATTTACCATACATGGCACAACAAAACATCGGATTCGGTCAGTTAACGTGGGATACTGAAGTGGATAAGCATAGTTTATTGGTAGGAGCAGCGCTTAGATATACCTACTACGATGATAATACCCCGGCTACAGCAGATAGTGATAATGCGAACTTAAATAATCCAGATGTAGTGTGGTTGCCTGGTATATTTATTCAGGATGATATTAGTGTGAATGAAGCCACGAATGTGTTGCTGGGATTACGATATGATTATAACACCGTACATGGCAATATTTGGACTCCTCGATTTGCATACAAAGTAAGTCTGAACGATAAAAATATTCTTCGCTTGAATGCCGGTACTGGATTTAGAGTAGTGAATTTGTTTACAGAAGAGCATGCTTCTCTAACAGGAGCCCGTGAGGTTGTAATAGAAGAGGAGTTAAAACCTGAACAAAGCTATAATGTGAATCTTAATTACGAGCATAAGATCTTTGGCTCAGAAGGCTTTTATGCGGGTATTGATGGAACCATCTGGTATACATACTTCACCAATCAAATACTTCCAGATTACGAGAGTAATTCTAATCAAATAGTATATGATAACTTGGAAGGCCATGGCGTGACTCAAGGAGCTGCACTGAATGTAAACCTTGAATTTGAAAATGGCTTCAAGGTGATGGGAGGTGCTTCCTTTATTGATGTGCATACTGTTGAGAAAGATGATTCAGGAGTGAATCGTAAAACACGGCCATTGTTAACAGAGCGTTGGACAGGTACATGGGCTGTTACATACCCGGTCAAGTCATTAGGCTTGAAAATAGATTATACAGGTAATGTATATGGACCGATGAAGTTGCCAGTGCTTAATGAGCAAGATCCGAGACCAGACACTTCCCCTTGGTGGAGTATTCAAAACATTCAGTTTACTTGGAACCGATCTTCCAGTCCATTTGAAGTATATGCGGGAGTTAAAAACCTATTGAATTTCACCCCTCCGGCAAATAGCATAGCACGTTCTCACGACCCATTTGATAAAAATGTGACATTTGATGGAAATGGAGAACCTGTTGCAACGGCAAATAACCCACATGCTCTCACTTTTGATCCGAGTTACGTTTTTGCGCCTAACCAAGGCACAAGAATGTTTGTGGGCATTAGATACGAGTTTAGGTAATGTGGACATTTAAAAGCATATCACTCACCGTTATAGTGCTGTTCTTCAGTGTGCAGAACTTAAATGCACAGGAGTTGAAGAAAGTGACTTTTGAAGAATTGCCTACCCTTCAAGCACAAGAAAACCGCCCAGTATTGGTTTTTCTAACAGCCGATTGGTGCATGTATTGCAAAAGAGTAAAGCACACGGCTTTTGAGCAGAATGATATAATAGCCTCACTAAATAAAGATTTCTACTTTATCGAATTCGATGGGGAGAGTAAGAAGCCTGTTACGTTTTTAGGTCAAGTATATGAGTATAAACCTACAGGGCCGAATACAGGCACCCATGAATTAGCTGCTTTGTTAGCTACTGAAAATGGGGAACTGAGTTATCCTACTTTTTTAATATTGAATGCAAAGTTTGAACTACTTTATCGATATGCCGGCTACATGAAGACCTCTGAAATCAGGGAATTGCTTACGCTTGTTAAAAAGCATGAGGTGCAATAAAAAAGGCGACTAAATGTCGCCTTTGCTCTAAGATTAGTGTACCCAATCGGCTATAAATATATTGGTTGCTCTAGTGCCACCATTATTACGATTGGAAGAAAAAACTAGCTTCTTGCCATCATGCGAGAACATTGGGAATGAGTCAAAAGTGTCATCAAAGGTGATTTGTTCAAGACCAGTGCCATCAGGATTAATCATGAACAAGTTAAATGGGAAGCCACGCGTAGAATTGTGGTTGGATGAAAATATGATCTTTTCCCCAGAAGGGTGGAAGTAAGGAGCCCAGTTAGCATTTCCTAAGTTGGTTATTTGCTTCATGCCTGTACCGTCAACGTTCACGATAAAGAGTTCCATATCAGTAGGCTCTACTAAGCCTTCGGCAAGTAATGAGGTGTATTTCTCAATCTCCTCATCGGTTTTAGGGCGAGACGCTCTGAAGATGAGTTGTTTTCCATCTGGTGAGAAAAAAGCACCTCCATCATATCCTAGCTCATCGGTTATTTGAGTAACATTAGACCCGTCTACATCCATAATGAAAAGTTCTAAGTCGCCTGTTCGCATGGATGTGAATACAATTTTTGAACCATCTGGTGATACCGTAGCCTCTGCATCGTAACCAGGTGTAGTAGTGAGAGTATCAATGATTTCACCATCTAAGTTAGCTCTAAAAATGTCATACCCTTCATAGATAGGCCACACATAAGCACCGCCTGGTCCACGTTCTGGTACTTCTGGGCAGGAAATATCAGCTAAATGCGTAGAGCCATAAACGATGGTCTCATCAGGTAAAAAATAGGAACAAGTAGTTCGGCCAAGACCAGTACTAATTATAGGTGCTTCGAACCCTGGCTCTTGTTCCTCTGCATCCATATAGTAGATTTGATCACACTCGGTGCCCCAAGCAGGATTGTTAGATTGAAATACGAGCTTAGTATTGTCGTAACTCCAATAGGCTTCAGCGTTGTCGCCACCAAAAGTAAGCTGCTTGATATTCTTTAGGTGAACTTCTTGCTCATATCTAAGTGAATCGGTGTCTGACTTAGAGCATGCCATTAGTAATAACAGGGAAAGAATAAAGAATGATCTTTTCATAATTCAATAGGGTTTAAAATTTCAGCCCAAAAGTAGCAGAATTAAATGAAGTATGTGTGAAGGATTTACGAATTAAAGAATGGAACAATAAACAAGATGCTTTATACAAATCAGTAAATAAGAATTAACACAGAACATTATGAAGTACTCAAAATTATTTTTCACAGCATTATTGTCATTGTCAGTTTTAGCTGTTTCATGCACCAAGGAATCACAGAGAGAAGCTGAAGAGCTTGGAGACCAAATGGAGCAAACAGCTGAATCAATCGGAAATGATTTTAAAGCCGAAAAAGATCAATTCGTAGAGAAAACTGAACATGAGATGAAAGAATTGAACGAAAAAATCTCGAAGCTTGATGAAAAAATTGAGAATGCTTCCGATGAAGTAAAGCAAGAAACAGAAGAGGCGATGGATGAGTTAAAGCAGGAACGCGAAGAACTCAAAGCTGAACTTGCTGAACTTAAAGAAGCGAGCAAAGAAAATTGGGACGACGTAAAAGAGTCGTTCAACGATAAAATGGATGATTTAAAAGACGGCTATAATCAGCTGTTAGAGGACATCAAGATTGGATAAATAATTAGTATTCAATCCACAAAGCCCTGAACGCATTTTCGTGTTCGGGGCTTTTTTATTTTAGCTGAAGCTGTAGGGTTACATAGTAAGTTCGTGGAGGGGAAGGAATGATGCCCGGTCCTGGATAACCTGTTGCACGGCGCGTAAAGTAGCTTTTGTCTAAAAGATTATTGATTCCACTTTCTATTTTAAACCACTTCTTCGTAAAACTAAGCGACAAATCTACAATATCATAAGCAGGAATTTCGCCCTGTATGCCACTCTGGTTATCGCGAGGGTTTTGCCTAGCATTCGAGGCATCGGTGTATTGCTTACTGAGGTAGGTATATTGCAAAGAACCAATCAGGTTTTTATAGCCAGCATTAATACCGGTTTTTAAATTTACGAGTGGGATAAATTCAACTTCATTCCCTTCTACACCGGGGACTTCCGAAGATATATATTCTGATTTGGTAATAGCCGTATTAGCAAATACCGTAAGTTTTGCTTCTTTAGGGCTGCTACCGAATAACTCAAGTACGTTTAAGTCAATAAGGCTTTCTAATCCCACCATAAATGCTTGACCGATGTTGCCACGGTAACGAACTATTCGTCCAGTTTCTTCTTGTTCGCCACTTGCGTTAGTGCGGGTTTCAGCCCTTAGCACTTCTCCTAAACGGTCGTTGTAGGATAATGCAAAACCACTTAGATCGTACGATAAAATTGAACCGGCCTTTCCTCTAATTCCGAAATCGGTAGTGAATCCACTTTCATCAGAAATATTGGGATCCACTTGATAGGTGGGGTTAATAACTCGGATATCATTAAAGGTTACTGAGCGATAATTCTGCGAAACATTCGCATAAAACTCAGTTTGCTCATTCGGTAGATAACTGAATCCTGTACCTAATAGAAGAAAGTTTCTTTTGAAAGTTCGGTTGTCTTCGAAAGTTTGATTCTGAATTGGGTTTCCAGCTAAATCGAAATTGATGCGTTTATAAGTACCCGCACTTTGAGTTTTTATGTACTCGAATCGAAATCCTGGAGTGATGGAAAACTTATCACTCAGGTAAAAAATATGCTCACCAAATACGGCTAAGTTTTTGTTGGGGAACTCAAAATCAGACTGGTTTGGGTAATTAGGATAGCTCTGGGTAGCAGGATTAAAATTGGCATCGCTATCGGCACTTCCTGGGCCTTGAAAGGAAGTGTTATCAGATTGGTAGTACTTAGAACCAATCAGAAATACCGAATTTCGATCTCCAATTTTATAGCGATGTAAGAATCGAGTTTCTACTCCACCATTATTGAAGTTGCCTAGTATAAGATCACGGGGAGCAGTTGGGTCGTCGGTTTGAGAAACTCTATTTGTTCTAAAGCCAACTGATTTACGTGAAGCATCTAAACCAAATGCAGTTACACTCCACTCTGTTTGGTAGCTAAACTTGTGATTCAGTTTAAATGCTAGCAGCTTCCAATCTACTTCGAACCAATTTCTTTCACGATTGCTGAAGGTTGGATCGGTATAAAATTGAGCGTCTGTAAGTCCGCCCGGTTGTTGAGCTAAATATTTGAAGTAGGTGAACTCTAATTGAGCCGTAGTTTTTGGCGTCAGATCATAATTTAAAACGGTATAAAAATTATGAGAGTCATAATCAGAATTCGGCCTGAAGCCTTTACCAGTTTTGTAATTGTAGAAGCTGTAGTAGCCCAATTTATTATGCGTGCCACTTATGCTACTGAAGTTTGTAATAAGTTGATTTGATCCCATCGTTTGACGAGATAGGAATTCAAATTTCTCATTCGGATTTGGCGTCTTCATTTTGAAGTTAACTAAGCCACCAAACTGAGTTCCATATTGTAGAGATGCTGCTCCTCGAATTACTTGAATTTCTTTAAGAGCCTCGGTAGGAGGGGTGTAATAACTTTCGGGGTACCCTAGAACATCGGCACTAATATCGTAGCCATTTTGGCGAATGTTGAAATTAGCAGATCTATTGGGGTCTAATCCACGGCCACCGATATTGAGTTGAAGCCCAGCGTCATTAGATTCATAAATATTTAGGCCGGCTACTTGGGCAAAAACCTGACGAGCATTGTTAGTTGCGGTATTAGCAACCATCTTATCAAGTAACACTACTTCTGTTTTCTTACCAGCATAAATGGCCGTGCCTTCAACTTCGCGTAATCGCTTAATAGTGAAAATCTCTTCTCGTTGATTGGTTACAGCAACTTCTGTAAGCGTGCCAGATACCACCTGCATTTTAATATCTACAAGCTGATCTACGCCATCTACACGAATTACCTGGCTTTCAATAGCATAGCCAAGAGCAAAATAGAATAAGGTATAAACGCCATCAGGTAGTCCCGATATGGTATAAACCCCTTCTTTGTTCGTTCGGTAAGAACGCCCTGTTTCGTTGACGAAAACTTCTACATCGTTAATGGGTTCAAGACTTTGGCCAGCTACTACTTTACCTGTAATCTTGTATTGTGCATTAACATCGGTGAATACCCCACACAATAGTATAAATGATAGGATAAAAATTGATCTAGTCATTAAAAGGGAGGATCCAGGTTCGGTGTTTTAAAGAAGGGGTAATGGTTGTGAGATCCACATTTGGGTCAACATAAGGTTGACTACTACGGCCGTTCAGGGCTACATAGCTTTCAACATAAATTTGGGGATCTTTGATGCCTTCGTTTTTATAATAGTCCTCCAGAAAATACGCATATTCAAGGATAAAATCGGGCTGCGTTGCCATTTGTTTCTCTTGAAATGAAGTGAGGAATCTTGAGTTATCTATATAAAATTGTCTGCCTGTTTCTGGGTCTACTACTTTGAAATTGGCATAGCCCGCCTTTTCCATAAGCATCACCCTCCATGAAAAGCGATAGCCTTCTTCTGTCCAATACAAATTGCCGGGATATAGTAAGAAACGGAATGGTATCAGTAACTGAGCGATGAGTAAAACCGAGACTACTCCAAGGCTGGTTTTTTTCACCAAGTCACTCGAAAATGCATAAGAGCCTTGTTCTGCCTTAGGGATTTTTAAGAAGGATGTCCCTTTTCGAAGCTTAGCTAATACTCTTTCATGGAGTTCAGGAGAAAAGAATATCGTAGCACTGGCAATCATGATATAGGGGAACATACCAATTGGGAAAAGCACCCCTGTAAGCACATGAAAGGTGATCACTAAAATGAATGCAATGGCTCGAGTTCGTTTCCATAAGAGTAGAAAAGGAATACTGAGATCATAAATAGCTCCTGCCCAACTAAAAGCATAATGAGTCCATTCTTGTTGGAATAAGGACCCTAATAAAGGGATATCATATTTAGCTGGTAACCAGATTTGGAGGGGCATGGCTTTAAATAGCCAATCAGAATTGAGCTTGGCCAAACCAGCGTAAAAATACACTATACCAATCAGTAGCTTGATTGCATCCACACACCACTGAGGTATTTCCTTAACTCTGAGTTCTGGGATTCGCTTAGCATCTAATGAAAAGTGAGCGTTAGCCGGTAGCCAAATCATTAAAAAGCTTAAAACACTGATGAAGTAATAGTGATTTAAGTAGGTGGTTTTATCCATCAATTCTATGTAGGTAAAACTGAGGAAAAAGAGCAGAATCGAAGCTCTGTATCGATATCCTAAAGTGATACCAATTGTTGAAAGGCCACAGAGTATAAAGAGTAGATAAGTGTATGAGCCTAGTGGCTTAACCCACTCAAACCCATAATAGGAGAAGAAATAAGTAGGCTCTATATAAAGTTTTTGAATCCAGCCATTAGTAGCAAAACGAATGATGCTCCACAGCATCATGATTCCAAAGAGAATTCGGAATACAGCTAGTGGAGCAGCAGAAGTAGTACGTTGAAAATATGTAGCTACAGCGGATCTATTCAATGTTAATCGCCGTCGGCGTCTATATAATCTACATTAATGTTAAGTGCTTGGAGCATGTCAACTTTTAAGAATACCACGTTGCGTTGTAGTTGATCATATGTACTCAGCATAGCACTGTTGTCGGTATTGATTTGAACTCTGAAATTTGAGCTTAATGAATTCGCTTGTGAACGTGCTGATTCAAACTGAGTGTTAATACGATTACTTAAATCGGCACCTTCTTTCATTGTATTCAAGAAATCGAGGTAGCTTTTTAAACTCTCACCCGATCCATTCCCATCAAAGTACTCCCCGTTAAAGAAAGCCTGTGCCGCATCGATAGCTTCAAGGGCTAAGGCTTTTGAAAGCTCTTGGTTGTAATAAGCTTCAACATGTGTTGGAAGTGGTGAACCTGAAAACACACCGGCAGGAATACCAATTTTACCAGCACGAAGTACTTTCTCATAGTAGAACACATAATCGTTTACCATCATGTCTACGGATGAATTGGCTCCATTTCCTGAGTTCTGAACAAATTCTTCGCGATACCCCGCTTTCCAACTATCTAATACAGTATCTGTGAGCCCCTTCATTCGTTCAGTTACAGCTAGTAAATAAGTTTTATAACCATCGGCATTTTGATGGGTGGTATAATAATCTAAGATGTCACCGTCGTTAGTTGAAAGGCCAAACAATAGATAGTCTAAAGCAGGAAAACCTTGGCGGTCGTTTTCAGCAGGTAAACTCAAGTTATACGAACCGTCGGCGATATTTTTTTCTAACTCAGTAGTGTTAACTGGATAAATGTTCATGTTATCACGGTATCGAATTTGTGCAGCAGTACCAATTTCAAATTGGGATACATTTTGCCAGCTCAAATAAGCCGTTTCCCAGCTGTTGCGAAGCTGATCTAAGGTTGTTTGATTGGGAGTGGTAGTGAATGCTTCAGCGTCCGCATGTAGCGTAGCCATATGCCCACTAAATGCTTCGTAAGATGGAATAATGATATTATCAGCCCAGTTTTCAAGCATAGCTTGACGATCGAAGTCGTTACTGCTTGGTCCTGATAAATCAGTTTCTGTACAACTAACGGTTAGTACTGATAGAAGTAAAAAAAGGATGGTTAATGCTCTCATGATAAGGGGATATTAAACACAAAAAGCTGGCTGAATCATTTCAACCAGCCTGTTGAAATTTTAAATGGTTTAGCTTGCTGCTTGTTCAACGTTGAAGTTGAATTTAGCTGCAATGCTTGCTGAGATATCATCAAGAGTTTGTGGAGTTACATCCCATAATCCATTTTCGCCATCACCCATTAAATCGTTTAAGAATCCTTCTACTTCAGAGCGAGTGAAGAACGGTGCGTTGGTTCCAGGAATACGAGTAAACTGTAAGCTGTATACAAAACCATAACCTTCAGATAGATCGTGGAATGCAGCACCAAAGTCTTTTTCAGTACCAGAAAGTGCATCTTTTCCAGCTTGTAAGTAATAGATAGCGCGGATGGCAATTACAGCTGAAATACGATCTCTAATAATATTCGCTCGCTCATCACGGATGTCATATTCACTTGCTACAATTGCTGCTCTACCCGTTTTGAATGCATTATACACATCAACTCCTACCGTGCTGAACAATGGATTATCAACTACACGACCGAGGTATTTATTTAGGAAGTTATCATCTCCTAAAGTAGCTAATGGGTTAGCTGGGTCTTGAGAAGCACCAAATAGGTAACCATAAGCTTCATCCCACTTATGTTCCATATTGGTATAGTTTTGGCCATCAACAAGTACTTCACTGTTATTGTCTTGCTGGTTACTTCCTGCATCTAGTACTGAAACAGATAAGTAGTTATTAAGCATTTGATCTGTCATCAGGGCACCAATAAGTCCCTTTGCAACTAATTGATTGTACTCAAGGCCTTTTGCACTTACATAACGAGTAGAAGAACCATCGGCGATTTGACCTGCCACTCCTGGCCTCGCTAAAGAATCTTCGTTTGGGAATACTTCATTCACTTGTGCGCTAATCCACGCCTCAAAGTCAGCTTTTACTTCAGCACTTTCGGTAGTATTCGCTGAATAGAAATCAGCAGATGCAGCTACTTTACTTTTAATGCTTTTAGTTGATGCGTTTAATTCAGCATCAGTAAATGGGTCGGCGTCGCCACCTTGTGAGGTTTCGTTACGAAACATTTCAAGTAGCGACTCTTCGGTGGAAGTATCGAAAGCCATCATTGCGCTTACAAGTTCCGTAGCCATTTTGATGCGAGTGGTTTGACCACTGAAAGAAACAGAGCTGCTACCGTTTCTCGTAAAGGTGTAATCAGCAGGGATATCTAAGTCGATATCGTTATCTGTACTAATTCCACAAGAAATAAATGATATAGATAAAATAGAGATGAATAATAGTCTAGAGATCTTCATGAGGGGGATTATAGTTGTTATCTTAATTTAGAATAAATCTAAGTTAAGGGTATTTCAACTGGTCGTCAACCCTAATATGGAATAAATCTAAATAAAAATTAGTCCTGTGTTCCGGTCGATAGCAGCTCTAGAGCTTGAGCCATAATGTTCTTGCCCAGCTTGAAAAATCGCTCTTGATTACCGAGCGCTAAGAAGCCTAAGACTGATCGGAGTTCGGAGAGTAAAGTAGGAGGGTTTGTAATTAGAGTGTCTTCAGCAATGATATGATCCCAATCTAGTGCATGGGTAAAATCAACCCCGGCTTGTTTCATCACATTGTAATACACATTGGCCATCAGCCCATAACCAATGGTGGTAGGGTGAAGTCCATCTAAACTGAAGATGCCACCTTTATATATTTTTCCCTCATCGTTAAGACGTAAGAAATCGGTAGTGAGTATAGCCTCGCCTTTATCATTAACTAGGTGACGTGTGTTTTCATTACGCAATAGTGCTTGTATGAAAGCATCTGGATAGCTTCTTAGTGTTTCACCCCCTAAACGGCGCTTAGCCATATGCGCTACATTTTTAGCTATAGGCACTACATGCCACCCATATTCTTTGGCAACTTTTCGAATAATCATATTGAATTCATCCACTGTTAAATCAATATGTATGGCTTCATCTTTCGTAAGATGGGGATGTCTATCAGGATCGAAGTCTTCATCCCATATCCAAAATCGAGTATAGTAATCGAAATAGCCTAAGCGTTCTGAACTAAGATTCGAATTCACCCCTCTACAAACAGGAGGAATGGTTGGATAAGGAATGGTTGGAACAAATACTCTTTTAACTCCTAGTTTATGAATACGCTCAGCAAGTTGGCGATATTCCTTTTCAAAATGTTCGGGGCGGTAAATGGAGTGCTGCCGATGTGGAGTAAATGCCACTAAATCTTCTTCGGTAGACCATTTCAATTCTAAGTTTACAACAGCGCCTAAGGCATTATTATGGCCTAAACACACAATTAGATTTTCGATACCACCTTGTTCTTGTAGTAATTCGATGTTATCAAGTTGTGTGTTCGTGTAGTGGGTTTCCCCTAAAGTTGGGTTGAGCACCAATTGTGAAGTTACATACTTGGCATGTTCAGGTAGTACTCCAAAAACAGAGTAGCTTTCTTTGTTTTCATTGATGTACTCTTGGCTATTTTTATGGTTTACAATCCAAGAGTCATTGATGGCAAAGCCCCAAATAGACTGATTATGATAAGGCGTAGGTTGATTTATGCTGAGATCTTTCAGCCCGCCTTCCCAATATTTCTTAATGCGTTTTAAAGTCTTAAACGTGTGCGTAGCGGCCGCTGGATATTCCATCCAGTTAATATCAGACCCAAATTCATCGGCTAAACCACGTAGAATTACCTCTAAGTTGATGGGGATTCCAGCTTGAGCCGTAAACCTTGGTTGATGAAATGGCGGAAGTGGATCAAAACAACGGTGTAAAAAAGACGGGAAATTGATATCAGTACGATAGATTCCTCCATTCTTAAAGCCTTGAGAAAGGCTGTCTCCAACAACAACGAGTTTATGTTTGTAATTCTTTTTTGCGAACATGTTATAGATGCTTGAGCTAGGGCACAAGGGTGCGTAACTTCAGGCAAAAGAATAGCCACTTAATAATAAATCCCCAAAAGAATTATGAGCAATCGACTTCAGGAATTCAGAAAAAAAAGAGAAGAGCTAAATGACAAAACTATGGAGTTGGGTCACTTAGGAATTAAACGATTCTTCAACATGGATTCGAACACCTATAGAGAGGGTGCTTTAGATTCAAAAACAAAAGAATTGTTGGGCTTAGTGGCTTCAATGGTATTGCGTTGTAATGATTGCATCGACTATCATTTAGAGCAATGTGCAAAAACTGGGTCGACCAAAGAAGAGATTACAGACGCAATGAATGTGGCTTTAATTGTTGGTGGTAGTATCGTAATCCCACATTTGAGAAGAGGAGTAGAGACGCTTGAGTTCTTGGAAGAAGAAGGCGCTTTTAACTAATTCACCAGCATTCGTTGGTTTTGAAATAGTCGCCATTTACTAAATAGTAGATGGCGATTTTTATTTAATCTTCACAATAGTACATCCAGCGCCACCAAAATCTTCATTCGCTAAATTAAAAGACTTGATGTCGTTTCGCTCGTTTAAGTAGCTATGAACTTGGTCTTTTAAAATCCCATCACCTTTACCGTGAATGATTTCCACTTGATGCATCCCTCTGAATACAGCGCGGTCTAAGTAAAGCATTACTTCGTTGAGTGCTTTATCTGCTCTCATACCACGTAAATCCAAAGTAGGTTTAACGGCTTCTTTTAATGAAGAGTCACCTTCTAGAACGGCAGTACGGACTTTCTTTTTCTGCTTTTTCTTTTGAACCTCAACTTTGATGAGGTTCTTGTATTTCGTTTTAAGGCGAAGCCCATCGGCCTGAACTACGGCTTGCTTACCATTTATTTCAACAAGTTCACCGGTGGTGTTACCATCTACAAAACGTACATGGTCGCCAACTTTAGGTGGGGTTTCCGATTTCTTAAAACGAGCTTCTCTTTTTTCTTTAATATCCTCGAGCGACTCTTCAATATAAGCGCGTTCGCTCGCTATATCTTTTCGAATATTATTCAGGTCACGTTTGTTTGTGCGCTTCTCTTCAACGATTTGTTCAACCGCTTTCTCAATCTTTTGGTTGGCGCTATCCATGATCGACTTCGCCTCGGTAAGTGCTTTTTGGCGAATCTTTTCTTTCTCTTTATTAATCCCCTCAAGCTTATTCAGATAACGATTGCGATCTGTCTCGGCTTTAGATTTGAGTTGCTCAAATTTCTCTTTTAACTCATCTGCTTGTTGGGTTTTCGTCTCCAGTTCGGAGATCAAAGATTCCATTTTATCTTTCGATTCACCCAATAGCACTCGAGCACGCTGCAATACATTCCCTTTGATATTCATTCTTTGGGCAATCTCGAATGCATAACTGCTTCCTGGAATGCCTTTCTTGAATTTATAGGTAGGGGAAAGGGAGGCTTGATCGAACTCCATCGATCCGTTTACCGCATTTTCATGTTCATGGGCAAATACTTTAAGGCTACCGTGGTGAGTAGTTACAATCACCTTGCACTCATTGCGAAGCAAATGCTCAATAAAGGATTGAAATAAGGCACCACCTTCTTCAGGGTCGGTACCTGCTGCTGCCTCATCAATTAATACCAAGCTCCCCATTGTAAAGTTGTCCAATGTTTCTTGCATCCACTTAAGGCGAGAGGAGAAGGTACTTAAGTCATTTTCGATCGATTGATCATCTCCAAGATCAATGAAGAAACCATTGAAGATGGGTATTTCAGAAGTAGGATCAGCGGGTATAGCAAAGCCAGATTGAATCATTAATGAACAAATACCCACTGTCTTCATGGCAACCGATTTACCACCAGCATTTGGGCCTGTAATCATCAAACACCGTTCGTCGGGGCTTAATTCTAACTGCAGTGGTATGATGTCGTCTCTTTCTTCGTCTTTAAGCTGTAAGTTTTTAAGTAGAAGATTGGTGTTAAAAGCTTTCTTTAGTTTGAGGCGATTGTTCTGAGATATAATAGGAATCTCACCATCTAACTTTATAGACACTTTTGCTTTTGCTGCTATTACATCTATTTGTGCTAAGGTGTCTTCATTTTGAAGGAGGTAGTCTCCATTCTGCCGAATGTGATTGGTGAGCTCTTTTAGAATACGTTCAATTTCTTGCTGCTCTTCAATTTCAAACTGACGTATCTCATTATTAAGGTGTAGTGCTTCAACAGGTTCTAAATAAACTGTTTGCCCAGTACTGGAAACATCATGAATAAAGCCTTGGATCTGCCTTTTATATTCAGCCTGTACAGGGATTACCATTCGGCCATTACGAATGGTAGCTCCTTCATCCGACGACATCCCATCTTTTACCGCCTTCCGCATCAAACGGTTGATGGTTGATCTTAAGTCGTTCTTCTTAGTGTTTAACTTTCTTCGAATTGATTTGAGCTCTGGGCTCGCATCATCTTTTAATTCACCGGTATCGGTAACCTTTCCTTTGATGTATTGCTCCAATTCCTTCATGGGAATCAGCCTCTGAGCAATTACCGCTAACTCAGGTACGCTATCCTTTCGCTGTTCAATAAACTTTTTTACAAAGCGTGCAGTGCTGATAAGTTTTAGAACCTCAATAAATGCAGGTAATGGAAGGATGCTACCCGTAGGCTTGGCTCTTTGAACATAGGTCTTTAAGCCTTGTAACTCACCTAAAGGGAATGGATCTGGATCTCTTAGCAAGCTCATCATTTCGTTTGTCTGAGCAAGAAGAGTATGAACGGTAGGGCGATGATTGGATGGGTAAATCTCTCTTAATATCTCCTCGCTTCTAACAAATTGAGAATACAAGATAGTCTCTTCTCGTAATTGTTCGTAACCGAGTTTTTCTAAAAGTGATTCGGGGTAAAGCTTCATCAGAAATTTTAAGAAATTTGCCTTAGGTTCAAGCGACTAAAGATAACCTTAATTTTCTGCTCTATGAAACTCTCTCTTTTTCAAGCCGATGCATTTACATCAACTATGTTTAGTGGTAATCCTGCCGCTGTTTGTCCATTAGATGAATGGATATCGGATTCGCTGATGCAACAAATTGCGGCTGAAAATAATCTCTCAGAAACGGCCTTTTTTGTAGAAAGAGAAAATCATTTTGAATTGCGATGGTTCACACCCGCTACGGAGGTGGATTTATGTGGGCATGCAACGTTGGCAACCGCCCATATCATGTTCGAAGAGTTAGGTTATAAGCAAAAGGCATTGAGTTTCGAAACAAGGAGTGGAACACTGATGGTAGAAAGAGAGGGAGATAAGTTGAAAATGGACTTCCCTACCGATGATATGCCTGCTGTGGTGCCACCAGAGGTGCTATTTCAAGGATTAGGCGTCCGCTCAGATTTAGTTTTTGCCACAGACGATTATATGGTTGTATTAGAATCGGAAGAAGCGGTAGCTGAATTAAACCCAAACTTCAGACTACTATCTGAAGTGAATGCTCGTGGCATAATCGTTACTGCCCCCGGAGATAAGGTTGATTTTGTATCCCGGTTTTTTGCCCCTCAATGTGGTATAGACGAAGATCCGGTAACCGGTTCTGCTCATACAAAATTGACTCCTTATTGGGCACAGCGTTTGGATAAAACGGAATTAACAGCTCGCCAGATTTCGAAGCGTGGGGGCGATCTTTTATGTCGTTATAAGGGAGACCGAACAGAGATATTAGGTGAAGCCGTTACGTATCTAAAAGGTGAAATAACTATTTAATGGAATTCGAGCTACTATTATTAATCGGGTTATTTGCAGGGGTACTAGCTGGTTTATTGGGAATAGGTGGAGGTATAATTTTCACCCCGGTGCTTTATTTCCTTTTTGATGAACAAGGAGTAGAGAACCCTGTGCTATGGACGATTGGGTCTGGGTTGTTTTGCACCTTTGTGGCTGCGGTGGGTGGTACAGTTAGGCAATACATCCAAGATAATTTCTACTTAAAAGAAGGGGTGTTTTTAGGTGTATTAGGAATGATTGGGATATTTCTAGGTAAACAAATCATCACCTCACCCTATTATAATCGTGAGGCTTTCGTCATTTTCTTTAGCTGTATGCTTCTATATGCAGCCTTTATGTTGTTTCAGCGAGGTAGAGATAAGACGGATGAGCGTTCTAGAACATTTAGTGTAATCGGCTTTAAAACCGCATTTATTACCGGTGGTATCGGTGGTTTTGTAGCAGCTCTTGCAGGTGTTGGTGGGGGAGGAATCATGGTACCCATGATGAACTTATTTTTTAAACAACCTTTCAAAAAATCGGTAAGTGTTTCTCAGTTGGCTATGGTGATTATGGTTTGTTCAGGCTGGGTGCAATTAGCTTTTCTATCACCAATGGATGTGGGTATTACAATTGTAACGTATGGGTATGTTGATTTCGGAGCTTCTTTACCCTTGTCGATTGGGGGGCTTTGTGGTGGTTTTGTAGGGGCATTATGGAACCAAAAAATAAATAGAACTTATCTTCAGTGGGGCTTCGCTCTACTTGCCTTTGTAATGGCTTCTCGTTTAATCTGGAGCATCATCTAATAGCCTTCTCATATACGCTGGAAGTTACAAAGTGAGGGTATTGTTTGATGGGATACCTGTTTTTACGACTCTCTTTTGTCATGTCGACTGAAAGGAGACATCTAGAGATGGTGGATGTGGTAGGATAGATCTTTAGACTTCTCACATCCGTTCGAAGTGACAAGGGGTATCATCAATTAAAAAAGGAACCTCTTATCCAGAGGCTCCTTTTATTGTTAGCAATCTATAGCCAATCACCGAGTGATTGGAACTATAATCCAGTAAATCGAATGCTTGTTGAAGACACCAATCCCATGGTACCGTTCAAAAAGCGATATTTTTCGCGTTTCTTAGTCCATTATTTTTCTTAAGAAAGCAGGCTGATCGGTATCATCCTTACGGATTCGTTCAGTTCTACTTTGGAATGGAGCGATGTTATCACGCGCTGAAGTATCTTGAGTTGGCTCAGATTGTGAAGGTCTTGCATCTTCATAGTGCGATGACTCCACTTCAGGTTCTTCTTCCTGGCGAACGTTTAAGTCGCGACGTAGGTAAGAAGGAGTATCCAACTTCTTTAGGTTTCCTTCACCTTTATAAAAATCTCCAGATGTACGAGAGAATTTACTTGGTGTACCTGTTGGTTCTGCTACTTGAGAACGAGCTACATTTTCAGCGGCTGCATTTAGAGCAGATTTAGGAGCTACTTTTGCCTTCGTACGATCTTCAGCTAAATCGAAGCCTGTAGCGATTACAGTAACTCTGATTTCATCACTGAAAGTCTCATCAAGTACTGTACCTAAGATGATTTCCGCATCATCGCCAGCTTCTTGTTGAACAATACTAGTAGCGGTTGTTGTTTCACGCATACCTAATGCAGCACCTGCCGAGATGTTTACAAGTACGCTACGTGCTCCGCGGATACTAACCCCATCAAGTAGTGGTGAGTTTATGGCTGAACGAGCAGCGATTTCAGCGCGATCTGGACCTTCTGCTGTTGCAGAACCCATAATTGCAGCGCCACCATCAGTCATAGTAGTTCGAACGTCTGCAAAGTCAAGGTTGATAAGACCAGGCATTAAGATTAAATCGCTGATACCACGAGTAGCATTGTAAAGTACTTCGTTGGCAAGGGCGAAAGCTTCCATTAAAGAAGTGTTTTCGTCAGCGATATCAAGTAGGCGCTCGTTCGGGATAACGATAACCGTATCACAGTTTTTCTTTAGTTCAGTAATACCTTCAAGGGCATACTTTTTACGGATCTTACCTTCGCAATCGAATGGGGTAGTGATAATACCCACAGTAAGAATTCCTTTACGTTTAGCCATGCCTGCAACAACTGGGGCGCCACCGGTTCCGGTACCACCACCCATTCCTGCTGTCACAAAAATCATGTCGGCTGTTTCAATAGCCTCTTCAATTTCATGTCTGTTTTCTTCAACAGCTTCACGTCCTACTTCAGGGCGTGCACCAGCACCTAATCCGTTGGTTAGGGATGTACCTACCTGGATTTTGATGTCGGCGTGACTGTTTTTAAGTGCTTGGGCATCGGTATTAAGTGCGATATACTCTACACTATCCAAGCCCATGTTAATCATGTTGTTTATTGCGTTTCCGCCGCCGCCGCCAACGCCGACCACTTTGATCTTTGCGTTTTCTTGGCTTTGTTCGTCGAAAAAGAAGCGAGTATTATGGTTAGCCATGATAACTCCTGTTTATTTTTTTATTTACTGGATTACTATTTGTTAGTAGATGATTGCTGTTTTCTAAAGCTCTTTGAACCAACTTTTCATACGGTCAGCGATTTTAGTCATCACTTGTTCCATATTCTTACTTGGTTTTTGGGATGCAGGCATCATAGTTTGGTTGGTGGTCATGCCGGTTTTTAAAGCATGAACAACCAAACCTACACCTGTGGCGTAGATGGGGCTATTAACCTCTTCTACCAATCCTCCGGTTATACCGAGAGGGATACCGATCTTGGCATCCATACCTAATATTTCATTCGCTAATGGACAGATGTTTTTAATCAAGGAACCGCCACCTGTAAGTACTACACCAGCACTTAAGGCATCCGAGTATCCACTTCGTTTAATCTCGATGCCTACGATTTCCATGATTTCTTCCATTCGAGCCTGAATGATTTTGGCTAAAATGCTTTTGGTAATTTCTTTTGGAGGACGGCCAGCGATACCCGGTACGGTAATCACTTCGTCTTCCTGAATCATATCTGCATAACTTTCGCCATGCTTACGTTTTAGAGTTTCTGCTTGGTCGTCGAGTACACTTAGCCCAAGTCGAATATCGTCGGTTACTTTTTGCCCAGCTATGGCAATTACTGCGGTGTGACGGATGGTATTGTCTTGGAAGATGGCTACATCAGTAGTTCCCCCACCAATATCAACAAGTACCACGCCTGCCTCTTTCTCTTCTTCATCTAGTACAGAGTAAGAGGACGCTAGTGGCTCAAGAATTATATCTGCTACTTGATAGCCTGCTCTTTCCACACAGCGATAGATGTTTTTAGCCGCAGATACCAAGCCCGTGATAATGTGTACTTCTGCCTCCATACGCATTCCGCTCATTCCTACTGGGTCGCTGATACCGTCTTGCCCATCTACTACGAACTCCTGTGGAATTACGTGTAAGATTTGCTGATCGGTAGGAAGCATGATGCGTTGGCAATCTTCAAGTAGGCGCTCAACATCAAGTGCGGTAATTTCATTGTCTTTGTTGTTGATGGTAATCACACCTTTACTGCGCATACTACGGATGTGATCGCCCGCAATACCCACATTCACAGAGTTTACCTGAATCCCTGATGCTAACTCGGCTTGAGCAATAGCATCTTTAATGGCGTTCACTGTTTTATCGATATTAACAACTACACCACGATTAAGTCCATCGCTGGGTGCTTTCCCCACCCCCAGGATGTTGATCCTTTCGTGTTCAATAGAAGCAACGATCGCGCAAATTTTTGTGGTCCCTATATCGAGACCTACCATGATGTTTTCTGATTCAGACATTATAAATACCGCTGTGTTTTTTGATTGCTAAAGGCATTTTTTTGGGTGATTAACTTTCACGGGTTACCACCTGATTTATAAATCTTAGGTCTACCTGTTGCATACTTTCAATCCCCTTTACTCGGATTACATCAGTATAAAAGGCTTTCCAATTTTCGAGTTTAATCTGGAAGTCATTATTTCCGAATACCAGTTTAACTCCGTTTTCGTGGCTTAGGGCCACTACTCCTTCTTCAGGATGATATGCTACTTCACTAATCGTAGCCCATCCAAAATGATCTTTCTGAGCGTTCATCAGAAAACTACTGATCTGTTTGAACGCTGAACTTTTTAATGTGTCTCTACCCACTTCCGCTTTGAACCCATAAAGGAGGGGTAGGTCATGTGTAAATCCATCTACTAAAGGGAGGCGAACTCCTTCAGCATCTACGTATGCTCTTTTGTCTCCATCAATGAGTAAGGCAATAGGCTTACGCTCGGTTATATGAAAATTTAGATCACCGCTTGGTTCAACATATGGTGATACATGCTTCACGTAATGGAGCTGTTCTATTCGGTTTGAAATTTCATCCAAGTTTAAGCTATCAGGGCTGATTCCCATTGGAACTTGAGCTTGGCTTAGCAATTCTTCTGCTGAAGTCACATTGTTACCATCAAATGAAACGCTATCTACCACTACATTACGGTTCCAGTAGAGTGCTGCAAGCACAGCAATTCCAAGCACCATCATCACTGTGGTGGCCCAAGGAATTATTCTTCCTTTTTTAGGAGCGTTATTGGAATCCGTTTTACTCAGCGTTGCGATCCTCTGGTTTTCTCGGTTTAAAAGTTCCGGTTGTGAGCTCCTGTACAAAAGCTTCGCCAAATTTGTAAATATCTCCTGCCCCCATGGTGATGATGATATCACCGGGTTGTACAATTTCACGCAGGGTGTCGGTTACTAATTCTTTGTTCTCAACATATACCACATTCTTGTGCCCATACTGCTCTGCGGTATCCGAAATCAATTTTCCTGTAACACCTTCAATTGGTTTTTCGCGGGATGGATATACATCCGTAACCACCATCACTTCCGCATCAAAGAATGAGAGCCCAAATTCTTTGTAGAGTTCTTGAGTTCGAGAGTATAAATGCGGTTGAAATACTGCTACAATTCTGCGTTCAGGCCAGCCTTTATGGGCTGCACTTAAAGTGGCTTGTACTTCAGTTGGGTGGTGAGCGTAATCATCAATCACGATTACACCTTGCTCTTCAGCTTTCAACTGGAAGCGTCTAAATACGCCTTCATATCGTTCGAGGCCTTTTTTAATCAGCTTGAAGTCGATGTTCAATTCGATACCTGTGGCAACAGCTGCTAAGGCATTTTTCACATTATGATCGCCAGGAGCTTTGATAGTAATTACACCGAGTTTCTCACCGTCATTCATTACGGTAAAGGTGCTCGTAAACTTATTCATCTGAATGTCTACAGCACGAATCTGAGCTTGCGGAGTAAGACCGTAAGAAATGATACGACGCTCTAACTGTGGCAGTATACTGCGTACGTTTGAGTCATCAAGGCATACAACCACGGCACCATAAAAAGGGACTTTGTTCGCGTAGTCGATAAAAGCCTGCTTCACATCGTCTAAGTCATCGTAAATATCTAAATGCTCCGCCTCGATATTGGTGATAATAGCAATAGAAGGAGTAAGGCGAAGGAATGTTCGATCAAATTCATCAGCTTCAACAACTATAACATCACCTTTGCCTACCACGGCATTAGTTTTGTCGAAGCTATGCACTTTCCCGCCTACCATAATGGTTGGGTCGTAGTTACCATCTTGAGTAACATGGCCAATCATAGTAGTAGTGGTAGTTTTACCATGCGTTCCAGCTACGCCAATCCCGAACTTCATCTTCATTAATTCGGCTAACATCTCAGCTCGTTTAATGGTAGGGATGCGTTGCTCTATAGCCGCTTTAGTTTCCTCGTTTTCGTGAGCATTTACAGCACTGGTATATACAACTACATCTGCTCCTTCAATATTTTCGGGGGCATGGCCTTGATGAACAATAGCTCCAAGTTCTTTCAAGCGATCGGTTGTTTCGTTAGACGCACCATCCGAGCCTGTTACTTTGTAACCTCTTTGTAATAAGATTTCAGCCATCCCGCTCATACCAATACCACCTATACCTACCATGTGTATATGCTTGGTTCTTCCAAATACGGGCTGTGTTTGTATTCTATTCTCCATCAGTTCAGTTACGCGAGGTTTTGGCTAGTTCTAAAATATCTTTAGCAATGAGTTCAGCGGCATTTGGCTTAGCAAGCGATAATGCAGCTTTATTCATAGCTCTTAATCGTTCTTGGTTTCTGAGTAAATCATTTACCAGGTTGGGTAAAGCAGCTTTTGCCTCTCTATCAAGTATGAGTTCAGAAGCTCCTGCATCTACCATCGATTTGGCATTCATTGTTTGGTGATCTCCAGCAACATTTGGAGACGGGATTAACACACTTGGTTTGCCTGTAATCATCAACTCTGAACAGGAGCTGGCTCCAGCACGGCTCACAACTAAATCACTAGCTGCATAGGCCTCAGGCATATTGTCGATAAAAGCGGTGAGGCGAACATTGGAATATTTCTCTAGATCCACTTCGTCCAGCAAGCTATCGATATATCGGCTACCACACTGCCATATCACTTGGATATCTTTTAGCTCTTCTAAATTTTCTTTTACAGCTTCGTTGATAGTCTTGGCACCACCACTGCCACCCATAACCATGAGTACAGGTTTGGTTGACTCAAAATCAAAAGCTTCTAAGCCTACCTGTCTGTCGGCTGTTACCAGTGTGTTACGCGTTGGGTTTCCAGACTCCACGATATTCGCACCTGGGAAATACTTTGCAGCATCCGAAAATGCGGTATACACCTTAGAGGCATATTTAGCTAACATTCTATTGGTAACCCCTGGAAAACTATTCTGCTCTTGAATCACTACAGATACCCTTCTTTGAGCTGCTACCCAACCTGCAGGCCCTGCAACATATCCACCACACGAAACCATAACTTGTGGTTTGAAGCGGCTTATAATTCCAAAACTTTGTAGGATACTGGTTACCAATTTTAGCGGGAATAACAGATTCTTTGCTGTTAAACGGCGATGGAATCCACTAATCCAAACATTCTTGATAGCATATCCAGCCTTTGGTACGGCTTTCCATTCCATGTGATTTTTGGTACCAACAAAGAGAATCTCAGTATCAGGGTTTTCTGCTTTCAATGCATCGGCAATGGCGATGGCGGGGTATACATGTCCGCCAGTTCCACCTGCTGCTATCAATACGCGGGGCTTATCCATAATAAATTTCCCTCCGTCCTTGATAGTGTTTCGAAATATTTAACAAAATGCCGACCATCAGTCCTGCAAATAGCATATTGGTTCCACCATAGCTCACAAAAGGCATGGGTAAACCGGTTACAGGCAATAAGCCACTAGCTACACCTGCATTCACATAACCGTATAAAACTAATGTGAGGGTACAACCCACGGCCAATAACGATCCCAATGTGTCTTCAGCGCGTTTAGCAATAATGGCTATACCTCTGAATAAAATGAGGGTGAACAACAGTATTAAACTCATGGCGCCTAAAAGGCCATATTCTTCAGCAATGATGGCAAAAATGAAATCATTATATGGAGCTGGTAGGAAATCTCGTTGTGTACTCTTGCCAATCCCAACTCCTAGAAGTTCTCCTCGAGCTATAGCGATATGCGCTTGCTGTGCTTGGTAGCCTGCTCCTTGAAGAATTTCAGCGCTTTCAATGTCTTTAATTTGTCGAACGTATTCATCGATACGATTTTGGCGATTTTCTGAAAGCCCGAGCAATACCACCGCACCAAGTACACCCATAATCACAAGAGTGCTTAAATGCATAACATTCACTCGTCCGATGAACATCACAATCATGCAGATACCAAATAGTAAACCTGCACTACTAAAATCTTGTACGCCAATTAGTGCGCATGTAACACCAATCCAAAACATGATAGGGAGGAAGCTCTTCCCAAAATCTTTGATATAGTCCTGCTTTTCTGATAACAGTACACAGATATGAACAAGCAGAGCTACCGTTGCTAAAGTGGATGGCTGGAAGGTAAACCCGCCGATATTCAACCATCTTTTGGCTCCAAATTGTTCCACCCCGAATAGTAGCACAGCAATTAGTAGCACCCAGCTAACAACCATGCCTAAGCGACTAAATTTAGCTAAGGTGTGATAGTTTATTTTTGAAGCGATCAACATCACTATAAAGGAAACACCAAGTTTGAAGAGGTGTTCTGTAACAAGTGAAAATGCAGTTGTTGATTTTGATTCTGCGAAGTAAGCAATGGATGAGTACACCGCTAGCACCCCGAACATCATCAGCGCAACAATAGCCATCAAAAGATAGCGGTCGCTGCCTTGCGTACGGGTATCGATATCTTCAGGGCTGGTGCCTAAGATATTCGAAAGGTTGCTATGCGGACTCGTGTATATCATTAAAGCTTATGTACTTCGTCTTTAAAAACTCGACCTCGGTGTTCGTAATCATCAAACATATCGAAGGATGAACACGCGGGACTTAAAAGCACTACTTCGCCTTTTTTAGCTCCTTTTCGAGCCATTCGCACGGCTTCGGCCATATCGTTGGCTTTCTTGAAAATGGGTGCTGCTTGGCCTAGTTGCTCTTCAATGCGATTTTGGGATTCACCAATAGCTATAATAGTGTGAACCTTTTCTTTAATGAGGTCTACAATCTCAGTGTAGTCGTTGCCTTTGTCGCGCCCACCAATAATTAACGTCATGGGCACATGGATGCTATCAAGGGCAAACCAAACAGCATTTACATTAGTGGCTTTGCTATCATTTATGTACTTCACACCATCTAAAACACGTACGTTTTCTAAACGATGCTCCACACCCATAAATGAGCGAAGGCTTTCACGAATCGCATCATTTTTAATTTCAGCCGCACGTGCTGCTAGGGCAGTGGCTAAGCCATTATTGAGATTGTGTCTTCCATTTAATCCTACTTCATTAACCGGCATGAGTGTTTCTTCCTTGTTATTGAATTTGAAGATGATATCGTTATTGCGAACAAAGGCGCCTTCAGGCACTTCTTGCTGATTTGAAAAGCTCCATAACTTTGGATGCTTGTTCGAATCTTGCAGTTTCTCCACAAACGCTTTGATGGTTGGGTCATCGTAATTAAAAATGAACCAGTCATCCGTATTTTGATATTCTGTTATTCTGAATTTGGCAGCGGCATAGGAATCGAAATCATTCCCATATCGATCTAAGTGATCTGGTGTAATATTGAGTATCACACTGATATTTGGGTGGAATGAGTGTATATGGTCTAATTGAAAACTGCTGATTTCTAAAATCACATCTCGGTTATCCATTACTTGATCTGCAACTTCCGAAAAGGCCGTTCCGATGTTACCACCTACAGTAAAATTCTTAGTCGTTTGCTTCCAAGTATGTCCAATCCAGTTTGTAACCGTTGTTTTGCCATTACTTCCTGTAATAGCAACTACACGGTCGTTTGTAAACCAACTGGCCACTTCAATTTCTGAATACACTTTTTTGCCTTCATTCAAGTAAGACTGAACGATAGGCGCTTCGGTTGGAACGCCTGGGCTCAATACCATAAACTCGCCTTCTGAAGCCTTCTCGGTATGACCATGTTCCTCAAATGAAATGTGCTTTGCTTGTAGCTCATTCTTGAACTCTTCTTTGATCCCTCCAAAGTCGGATACAAACACACTAGCTCCTTGCCTTTTTAGCAATAGAGCAGCGGCTATACCACTTCTAGCGGCACCTATAACAACGATATGTTTATCCTTAACCGTCATTATCTAATTTTCAGAGTTAATAGACTTATGATTCCAAGCATCACTGTAATAATCCAAAAGCGAACTACGATCTTTTGTTCAGACCAACCCTTCTTTTCGTAATGATGGTGGATTGGAGTCATTAAAAAGACTCGTTTGCCTACGCCATATTTCCTTTTTGTGTACTTGAAGTAGGTTGTTTGTATGATTACTGAAAGTGTTTCGAAGAAGAATACTCCGCATACAAACGGTAATAAAAGTTCTTTGTGAAGCATCAATGCGAGTGCGCCAAAGGCACCTCCTAAAGCAAGGCTACCTGTATCTCCCATAAATACGGATGCAGGATTGGAGTTATACCACAAGAAGCCCATGCACGCACCAATTAAAGCCGCACAGAAAATGGTTAACTCACCGGCGCCCGGTAAGTACATAATGTCTAAGTAAGTCGATAAATCAGTTCGGCCAGATACATAAGCGAAGATGGCGAATACAAACCCACAAATGGCGGAAACACCTGATGCTAAACCATCCAAACCATCAGTTAAATTGGTGGCGTTACTTACAGCTGTAATCACAAAAACGGCCACGGGGATGTAAATTAACCAGCCTAGTTCTTCACCGAAGATTGCGTAGTCGATGTTTACATTCTTCAGGAATGGAACAGTTGATAGTGTATTTACATCGGCAAAGTCGGGGTGGAAGTACAATACTGATCCAACCACAACCCCTACAACAACCTGTCCAACAATCTTAAATCGACCTGCAAGTCCACTCTTGTCTTTCTTAACAACCTTGATGTAATCATCAATAAAGCCAACTGTACCAAGCGCGGCTAACACAAATACTACTAACCAAGCGTATATACTATCCATCTTCATAAAAAGAATAGAAGGAATGAGGATAGCGAGGAGTATGATAACCCCACCCATAGATGGAGTTCCTGCCTTAACTTTATGATGATCTAAACCAACATCATCGCGAATAACTTCTTTTAACTGCATGTTACTTAACCATGCAATGATTCGTCGGCCAATGATTAAACTGATAATAAGTGATGTAACCGCTGCTAAACCCGTACGCGTTGAGATATAGGCAACCGCACCAGCACCCGGGAATTCAATGGAGGCATCAAGCCATTTGAAGAGTTCGTATAGCATTAGTTGAGCCCTCCAAGTTTAGCTGTTAAGGCTTCACGTGCTACTTCACGGTCATCAAAATGATGACGTTCACCGTTAATTTCTTGGTAGTTTTCATGTCCCTTGCCTGCTATCAATATTATATCAGAGGCATTAGCAGTTTGAATGGCATATTTGATGGCTTCATCACGCGACGTGATACTGCTTACATTTTCAGTAGACTCAAAACCCTGAAGGATATCGGCGATTATGACGTCTGGGTTCTCAGTTCGAGGGTTATCACTAGTTACAATTACTAGATCTGCGAACTGTTCAGCCGCTTGCGCCATTTTTGGTCGTTTACTGGTATCACGATCACCACCAGCACCAAATACACAGATTAATTTCTGATCAGTACCTTCTTTCAGTGATTTTAATGTAGTAAGTACATTTTCTAGTGCGTCAGGCGTGTGGGCATAATCCACAATTACAGTAGGTAATTTATCCTTACCACTTTCTAGCGTCACATTTTCCATTCTACCTGGAGCACCATCAACCTTAGTAAGGGCATCTGCGATAACAGCGGAGTCAAGACTTAAGGCTTCACACACCAAATAAGCTTGTGCTATGTTATAGGCATTAAAGTTACCCGATAGTGAAGAAGAGAGTTCTTGGCCATGTACTTTAAGTTGTAGCCCTTCTGCAGTATTTGATAAAATGGCATTTCCTTCCTCTTCAAAACTGAATTTGATGAGTTGTGCATCACATTGAGCAATCATTCTCTTGCCATAGGCATCATCTACATTAACTATAGCTGTACCATCTGCAGGTAAACGATCAAACAGTAGCTTTTTTGCTGCTGCATACTCTTCGATATTATTGTGGTAGTCTAAATGATCTTGAGATAAATTTGTGAATACACCAATATCGAAGCTAAAGCCATTCACTCGTTCTTGATGAAGCGCATGCGAAGATACTTCCATAACTAAGTATTGAGATCCTGCATCCACCATAGCTCTCATATCTGAAGCCAATTCAATTGGATCGGAAGTAGTGAGTTTGCTATCAATGGTTTCATCTAAAATCTTTTTAGCTACAGTGCCCAACAATGAGGCTTTGTAACCACATTCCATAAGAATTTGATATACCAGAGTAGCCGTAGTGGTTTTACCATTTGTGCCCGTAATACCAACTACTTTCAACTGATTGGCAGGGTTGCCGGCCATCTTATGTGCAAGTGGACCTATTAAACTGCGTGTATTTTCCACTTCAATTATGCACACATCTTCGTCGCTATAAAACGACTCTTCACAGATAACTACTTTGGCCCCACGGTAGATGGCATCTTCCATAAAAGCATGCCCATCAACTTCATGCCCACGAATTGCAATAAATACAGACCCATCTGTAACCTGTCTTGAATCTTGAACAAGAGGTCCCACCACGGTATCAGATTGATACTTAGAGGTATCAAGTGGGTTAATGAATTCTATGAGTTCTTGAATGGTCAACTATTCTTCCTTCTGGGTGATTAGTTCTAATGTCTTTGCTTTTCCTCGAAGAGTAACAGAGCTACCTTTGCGCATGAATTGCCCAGCTAGTGGGAATTGCGAATAAATGGTACCTGAACGGATAATTTTAGTCTCTAAACCTAGATCAGCGAGAAGGGTACTTGCGCTTCTCATGCTCATACCGCGTAAATCTGGTATTTCTATTAACCCTTTGTCTAAATTCGAACTATCAGCAACCATTTTGGTTTCCGATAATGTGAGAATAATTTCTTGGTCACCTTCTAATGGTGTTCCTGCATCAATGTTTTGTGCAATTACATACCCATCGTCTCCTTTAATGGAGTATGGAATGTTCAATTCATCTAAAATTACTTGGCTGGCTGTTTTTGTATTTCCAACTAATAATGGAGCTTTAGGGATGTTTGGAAGCTCGTCCTCTGGCTTCATAGATTTTTGGATGTCACCGTCTAAAGCAGCAATACGTTTAGCTGTTTCACGGAAAATAGGTCCCGCTGTAAAACCGCCATAACCACTCGTTTTTGGCTCGTTTAAGAAGATAAGGCACACATATTTTGGATCTTCAGCTGGGAAGAAGCCAACAAAAGATGCTAAGTATTTATTAGAGTAACGACCTTGATAAACTTTCTTTGCAGTTCCTGTTTTACCAGCAATTCGAAGTCCTTCAATCTGAGCGTATTCACCCGTACCAGAGTCGGTTACAACGCTTTCGAAAACAGGCATTAACTTTTGAATAGTCTCACGATCGGCAACTCTTCGGATTTGCTCTGGTTCAGCTTTAAAAATCGTTTCGCCATGTTGGCTCTCAATACGCTCTACAAGATAAGGTCTCATCAAACTGCCCTCGTTTGCAAAGGCTGAATAAGCTTGAGCCACTTGAATAGGAGTGGCTAATAGCTCATAACCATGCGACATCCATGGAAGACTTACTAAACTCCATTCGTAGGGTTTGTTTAATACGCCGGCTACTTCACCTGTGATATCAATATTGGTTTCTGAGCCGAATCCAAGATTACGCGCATACTGATAAAATACTTTAGGCTGAAGTCGCATTGCGATTTCAGCCGTAGCAATATTGGAGGATTTTTGAATCACTTCTTGGAAGGTCATATCCCCGAGTGGATCGTGATCTCTCAATTTGAGCCCATGAATCTCAACTACGCCATCATCAGGTGTTTCGAATACTTCATCAAAAGAGATAACATTCTGTTCCACTGCAGCTATAGCAGTAACAAGCTTAAAGGTAGATCCGGGTTCAATCATATCCGAGATCGCAAAATTTCGACGATTTTCGTCTTCACTAGCTCCGGGGTTGTTTGGGTCATAGGTCGGGTAGTTCGCCATGGCTTTAATTGCACCCGTTTTAGGATCCATGATAATCCCAGTACCATAATCAGCTAAAGTCTTGTCGACCCCTTTTTTGAGTTCATCTTCCAGGATGGCCTGAATGTAAGAATCGATAGTAGTGTAGATTGAATGTCCGTTCTCAGGGAGTTTTTTAGGGGCACCAACATATGCTGAGATTCTATTGCGAGGGTCTCTGCGAACTTGCTGAACACCATCTTTGCCTTTCAATTCTTCATCATAGTAGGCTTCAAGACCTGTTCGTCCAGTCATGTTGTGGTTCACAAAGCCAAGTACATGAGCCGCTAAAGAACCAAAGGTATACTTTCGTTTAAAGCTCTCTTCAATAATTACACCTTTGATACCTAATGATTGAACCGCATTCTTTACAATAGGGGATAAGTCTTTCCCTAAAACGATATATCGAGATCGAGGCGATGCTGATGCTATACGGTTTTTGTAATGGGAAGCAGGAGTATTGGTTTCTTTAGCTAAGGTCTGAGCCAACTCATCAATATGAGCTTGAGTAACGGCGTAATTTCCTTTGCTGTCTTTCACTTTAGGATCGAGTGCAATGGTATAATTCGCCATATTAGTGGCAAGTAAAGTTCCATTGCGATCGTAAACATTGCCACGTTGGGCAGGGATTGGAATAGAATCGATAGCCTGCTGGCTCCATAGTTGGCGCAGTTCTTCCCCTTCCAGATAATTAATCCGAACTAATTGGAACGCAAGAACACAGGGTATGAGCATCATCAGCCCAAACACCAAGAACATACGACCTAATATGGGGTTACTATCTTGCATCACTCCTTAATCACTATCACTTTATCAGCAGGGCCACCGTTTATAAATCCGGCAGCTTCAGCTTTGTTATAGATGTCGGCAGGACCAACCATGCGATCATATTGTAATTGAAGCGCATCATGTTGGCTGCGAATGATGTTGTACTGGCTCTCGAGTTGCTGTACCTCTTCCAATAGTCTTTGCGTTGCAAATACATGGGTAAGGTATAAGAAACCAAAGGCGCCAAGTATGACCGTGCCTAAAATCACTTTCCAAGGCTTGATGTCTTGAAGTCGGCGTGTCATGGTTCTGTTCACTCTTTGGGCCGACTTTCGCTTACCATTCGATGATGGATTGGGGGAGTCGAGGTCGGGAAGAGGAACTCGGCGGAGGTTAGGTCGAGCTTCGCGCTTTTTAAGTGGGGATTGCACGATCATGACTGTTCTCCTTCAACTTTTTCGGCGATGCGTAGTTTAGCGCTACGAGCTGCCGAGTTTTTAGCAACCTCATCAGGCGATGGGGTTATAACCTGTCTGTTTACAGGCTTAATCGGGGAAATAACGTTTCCGTAAAAATCTTTCTCTTGTTCGCCCTCAAAGTTACCGGCTTTAAAAAACTTCTTAACAATGCGGTCTTCAAGCGAGTGGTACGACATCACAACGATACGCCCACCAGGCTTCAGTACTTCTAGCGATTGACTGAGTACATCTTTAAGTACATCAAGCTCTCTGTTTACCTCAATGCGAATGCCTTGGAATACTCGCGCTAACGACTTTACAGCAAACTTTGGAGGTACAATCTCTTTGATGATCGCAGCAAGCTCACCCGTTGTTTCAATAGGTCGGTTTTCAATAATCGCTTTCGCAATTTGACGGCTGCCACGTTCTTCTCCATAATGGAAGATTACATCTCGTAGGCGTTCGTACTCATATTCATTAACCACTTGGTAAGCTGATATTCCCGATAGGTTACCCATTCGCATATCAAGTGGACCATCTTCTTGAAAACTGAATCCACGTTCAGCTTCTTTAATTTGATGCGTTGAAACTCCAAGATCTAATAGGATTCCGGCTACCTGACCATGTACATGGGGAGGTAGAATGGTAGTCAGGTAACCGAAATTGCCTTTTATAATCTTAAACCGAGGATCTTGGCCAATGCGTTTAGAAGCAGCGGCAATAGCTTCATCATCTTGATCGATAGAATAAAGCGTGCCTTCATCACTAAGACGGGCTAAAATTTCTTTGGAATGCCCTCCACCACCTAAGGTGGCGTCTATATATATAGCGTCTTTGTCTGTGATTAGTGCATCCATGCACTCATTCAACATAACCGGGATGTGTTCGATATACTCTGACATCTTAGACCTCCCCGGAATCGGTGACGTCACCATCACCCAATACTTGCTCAAAAATGTCGGTGACAAAGTCCTGATCTAAACTTTCGTCAGCTTCGGTAAGCTTGGTAGGATCCCAAACTTCTATATGGTCGCCCATACCAACAAACACAACTTTAGAAGAGATTTCAGAATATGCTAAATGATCAGAGGGGACAGCAATTCTGTTCTGTTTGTCGAGAGATACGTCTTCAGCAAAACGTAGGAAGTGGCGTTTTACCAATCGCCCTTTTTTACTAAAGGAATTTACTTTAGATAAGCGTTCTTCTACTAATTCCCACTGGTCGTCTGGGTATAAATAGAGACATTTATCGGATTGGCTGCGCACGATTGTGAAGCGTTCTTGAGCGTCGGGACTGAGAGATTTACGCAGTTTGGCAGGGAAGGCTACACGACCTTTATCGTCTATACTATGCTCGTATTGTCCTTTAAAGCTAGGCACGGTTCCCGACCAGAAGATTTAAGATTGCTAAAAATTGGAATGTGCGAGTAGTCCCCACTATCTCCCACTTCACCCCACAATGTACCCTAATCTTCCATATCGTGTCAAGAATTTTGTTTAGGAATCTTAATATTTAACATGAAGCATGCATTGAACCCATCAATATACATAGAGAAAGCACTCAAAATGAGCTATAAATGCCGTTTTGAGTGCTTTAATTAAAATTGGGTAGAAAGTGGGAGGATTTTGTGGGAGAAAATGGGTGAATGGCTAAAATCAGCGATCGATGTGGTTATACTTTTGCATGATCTCCAAAATTGTATTGATAGGTAATGCTTTTTGATCACCGTTATGTCCTTCTATATCCTCGGCATGGAAAAGGGAGTTTAGAATAGCTTCTTCGGTTGCTTCAACAGTAGCTAAGAATAAGGGCGACATCGCTTTGTTATCTAAGTTCGAAATCTCTTTTACGGGCGAACGGTCGTCTAAATGAATACGCACACCTTCATGTGTTGAAAATGCAATTACATAATCACCACTTCCATTACTAGCGAAGCCCCCAACTTTAGCAATACCTAGAAAAGCTCGTCGTGCTAATCGTTTTAGGTTTCGTGCATTTAGAGGAGCATCGGTAGCTACAACAATCATTATTGAGCCATCTACATCATAGGGCACCACATTCGACAAGTAATGGTTCTTGAGTTCTTCACCAACCGGAACACCATCAATAGTAAGTACACCCCCGAAGTTGGATTGCACCAGTACCCCAACAGTATATCCTCCCAACTCTAGAGGTAGCGTTCGTGAAGACGAACCAATTCCACCTTTAAAACCTAAAGCTCTAGTGCCAGCCCCAGCACCAACATTGCCTTGTGCTACTTTACCAGTGTTAGCATTTTCAATCGCACTATATATATGGTCAAAATTCACATGACGACCACGAATATCGTTTAGGTAACCATCATTGGTTTCGCCTACAATTGGATTTACCGATCGCACATTCTGATTGCCTGACAGCTGTAACATGTAATCCGTTATAGCATTGGCAACCGTGTGAATACTTAAGGTATTGGTAAGGCCAATAGGTGTTTCAATTTCACCGAGTTCTTCTATTTGAGTAAAGCCTACCGCTTTGCCAAAACCATTTCCTACATAAACTGCAGCGGGTACTCGCTCACGGTACATATTTCCATCATGAGGCAGTATCATGGTTACCCCAGTATGTATTTGAGTGCCTACGTGTATAGTATGATGCCCAACTTTTACGCCATGAACATCCGTGATTGAATTCAATGGCCCGGGTGTTAAAATACCTGGTGTGATTCCAAAAGTTCGAACATCAGCACGTTGTTGAGCTGTAGCTGTTGATGCAATACCTATTATACAGAGAAGAAGAAGTAAGTTTTTCATACAAGTCCCATTTATTTGCAGGAGGATAAAACAAATTAGCAACAATTCAATGGAACAGTATAATGGGCTAAAGATTATATCTAGGACCAAATAGGGAAATAGACTATATAATATAGACATGAATTGAATTGAGAATATCAATGCAGTAGATACATGGAAAAGTTTGATGCTATAATCATAGGCACTGGTCAGGCAGGACCTACTATTGCAGCACGATGTGCAAAAGAAGGATTGAAAACAGCTATCATTGAAAAAGATAAATTTGGTGGTACTTGTGTGAACACTGGTTGTACTCCAACAAAAGCCATGGTAGCAAGTGCTAGAGTAGCCCATCAAGTGAATAGGGCCAATGAATATGGAGTAGAAATAGATGGCGAGGTATCCATAAACTTTTCAACTATAAAAAAGCGCAAAGATGAGCTAGTAAAGAATTCTTCGGAAGGGCTTAAAAAGTGGCTTTCAGAAACCAATAATTTAGAAGTGATTGAAGGCCATGCTCGATTTACATCAAATAAAGTTATACAAGTTGGTGAGCGTAGCTTAGAAGCCGATAAGATTTTTATCAATACTGGAGGGCGAGCATCTATTCCGGAAGGGGTGCAAAGTGCGGATTACCTTACGAATAAAGAAATCATGGAGCTGGATGAAGTCCCAGAACACCTAATTATAGTTGGGGGAAGTTACATCGGCTTAGAGTTTGGACAAATGTTTAGAAGATTTGGGAGCGAAGTTACCATCATTGAAATGCGAGATGAGATTATAGGAAGGGAAGATCCCGCATCTTCAAAATGCATTAGAGAAATACTAGAAGAGGAAGGAATCAAATTTCGATTGAATGCTAAATGCATCAGTGCTTCGAATGCAGAAAGTGGGGTAAAAGTGCAGGTTGACTGTAATGATGGCCCTCCTGAACTGGAAGGAAGTCATTTATTGGTGGCAACAGGTAGGAAACCGAATACCGATGATCTTGGCTTAGAGCTAACAGCCATTGAGACAGATGAGAAGGGATTTATTAAAACAGATGACACCTTAAAAACCTCTGTGAATAATATTTGGGCGGTAGGAGATGTAAATGGAAAAGGTGCTTTTACCCACACGGCTTATAACGATTATGAAATCGTGGTTGCAAACTTATTTGATGATGACTCTCGAAAAGTAAGCGATCGAATACTTTGCTATTCTTTATTCACCGATCCCTCATTAAGCCACATTGGTATGTATGAACAAGAAGCGAGATCATCAGATAAAAATGTGCTAGTTGGATATAGAGAGATGTCGAAAATAGCCCGCGCAAAAGAACGAGGTGAAACCAAAGGCTTTATTAAAATATTAGTTGATGAAGACACTGAGAAGATTCTGGGTGCAACAATTATTGGGGTGAATGGGGACGAGATCATCCATTCATTATTAGATGTCATGTATGCAGATAAACCCTACACCGTGATTAGTAGGGCAGTACATATCCACCCTACTATTTCTGAGTTAATACCCACCATACTCCAAGACTTAAAACCTTTAGAAGGCTAATTATTTAAGTATTTGAAGTGCTATTTCTATGATGTTTGAAAGCACTCCTGCTGCAGTGACTTCTTTACCAGCGCCAGGACCTTGTATCACGATGGGGGAGTGCGCATAACGTTGAGTGAATATCTGAATTAGATTATCGGTGCCCTTTAAACCTCCAATGGGAGAATCAGCTTGAACCTCTTCAATACCCACATGAATTTTTCCTTCCTCAAACACCCCAGTATATCGAAGTCGCTTGTTGTTCACTAATGCTTTCGCATTTCGATTCTTCCAATGAGTATCAAACTGCTTTAATTCTTTAAAGAAATCATCCAAGTCTAATTGGTCCAATCCTTTTGGAACGAGGGTCTCAACAGCGATGTCTTTTCTTTCAAGTTGATAGCCACATGTTCGCGCTAGAATTAAGAATTTTCGTGCAACATCTTCTCCGGATAAATCATCTCTTGGATCAGGTTCACTATATCCTTCACTCTTTGCGTTATAAACAACCTGACTGAACGGAACCCCTTGCTGTAACTGATTAAAGATATAGGTCATAGTTCCCGACACTACACCACTTATTCTAGTTACACGATCACCACTTTCTATTAAATCAGTAATCGTATTGATGACTGGGAGCCCTGCACCCACTGCGGTTTCATACTTATAATGAGCTACTTTGTCTTTATTCAGGCTAAATAGCGTTTCAAAATATGCTTGATCAAAGGTATTCGCTCTTTTACTTGGGGTAGCGATATGGATGCCGTGCTCTAATAACTTGGCATATTGTTTGGCTACTACTTCACTACCTGTAGCATCAACAAATACAAGATTGTTAAGCTGTTTGGAGATGAGAACGTCAACGATATGTTCCCAGTTTGTTGGTGATGCTATACTTGATAGTTCGGATTCAATATCTAGAGATTCCGGTAGCCAACTCACTTTTTTACTATTACATAATCCTAGTAAGTGGACATGAATTCGTGGATGCTCAAGCGCTTCGATTTGCTGAATGAGCGTGCCTCCAACGGCGCCAACTCCTGCTATAAATACATGGATGGTTGGTTTGGATGGATGTTTGGGTTTAGAAACTATAGCTTGGGTTTTGAGGTCTACATTACTCATGATTGGACTCAAGTAGATTTAAAAAATTGGAAATGTGTGTATTGATTTGCTCGAATTCGATCAGAAAAGCATCATGCCCATAGGGTGATGACACTTTTTGATATTGAGCATTTGGGAGTATATCAGCGAGTAATTGCTGTTCATTCGGGGGATAGAGTATGTCTGAATCAAAGCCTAATACAAGGGTGGGGACATTTCGTAAAGGGGTGCTCTCACGTTCCCGACTTATATCATGACTATCCATAGACTTGCTTAATACGATATAAGCATTGGCATCAAATCGTGTTGCGAGCTTAGAGCCTTGATATCTCAAATACGATTCGACTTCATAGATATCTTTTTCACCATTGATGGATCTACCAAACTTTGATTGATAGTTTTCGGGAGCTCTGTATGTAATCATAGCCATCGCACGGGCAGCTTTAAGTCCGTTTACAGGAGGGGCATCATCTTCATAAAAACCATTATCCCAATTTTTGTCTGCTTGTATGGCAAGCCGTTGTGCTTCACTGATGCCGATTGCCCAAGGTTGATGTTCAGCTCCCATTGCCATGAGAATAGCAGCGTGTACTCTATCATCCAATAAACTTAACTCAAGAGCCACCATTCCTCCCATTGATCCTCCTACAACAAGTTGAATCCCTTCAATGTTTAAATGGTCAAGTAATCGCTGTTGAAATCGGACAAGGTCACGAATTGTGATGTGAGGGAAATCAGCTCTATACTTTTTTTGTGTATCAGGGTTTATGGATGTTGGTCCTGTAGAGCCATAACAACTACCGAGGTGATTGATGCAAATCACAAAGTGTTTGTCTAAATCAATAACGCTATCCTCATGGAATAGACCGTAGAACCAATCTTTAGCATCAGAGTTGCCTGTAAGGGCATGGCATATCAATATCACGTTATCTCTTGAGGCATTTAATGTACCCCAAGTGTGATAAGCGAACTCTAGCTTACTGAAGGTATATCCAGCTTCCGTGTTAAACGGTGCAGTTGATTGATGAAAATGTTCGGACATAGTAATTTTTGTAATTGAATAAGAAGTGGACTGCACATTCCTGCACAGCCCACTTAGAGGTCAATTTGTTGAATTTTGAAATTGTATAGATCCCTTTACAGAAACAGGATTTTGAATAACATCTAATACCGGGCACTGTTCTTCAGTGAGTATTTTCAGTTTTTCAAGTTTGGTAGTATCTGTTTCGGTAGTATCAATAGTGGTGCTAAAGTGAACGGTATGGAACCCTGGGCGAATGTCTTTGTGAAGATTTAAAAACCCTCTTAGATCTAATTCTCCAGATGCTTCCACTTCAATCTTATTGATGGGGATGTTCAAAGTAACAGCGTAGGCTTTAACCACTATTTCTTGGCAAGCACATAAAGCTCCTAACAATAATTCAGTAGGAGTGGGAGCTTTATCGTTACCGCCAAGTACGCTTGGTTCGTCTGAATAGTAATCAAACTGCCGAGAGCTGATTTTGGCAAGAAGCCCGTCGGATAATTCAGATTTTGTTTTGAATACCGTATGCGCCTTACGCTCGTCTTCTTGAATCGCTTTAGATAAACTACTTACAGCCCGCCCTATTTGATGGGCAGAATTGAGTGTTGTTGGATTGGTTAAACTCATTGGGAACCTCCTAAACGGCTACAGCAGTTTTAATGGCATTGAATGAGTGCTCGAAATCAGCAATGATGTCGTCGATGTGCTCGATTCCTACCGATACTCGAATTAAATCACCCGTTACTCCCGATGCATTTTGCTCGATTTCATTTAGTTGCTGATGCGTAGTAGAAGCAGGGTGAATGAGTAAGGTTTTAGCGTCACCAACATTTGCTAAGTGACTAGCCAATTCCACCTTCTCGATAAAGGTGCGCGCTGCTTCATAACCTCCTTTAACACCGAAAGTAAATACAGATCCAAAGTGGTCTTTTTTGAAGTAGTACTTTGCTCTGTCATGGTAGTCATGAGATTCTAAGCCGGTAAAGTTTACCCATTCAACTTGTTCATGATTGTTTAACCACTCAGCAAGTTTTAAGGCATTGCTGTTATGTCTTTCAACACGAAGTGACAGGGTTTCTAAGCCTTGTAGTAGTAAGAAGCTATTGAATGGAGATTGTGCAGCTCCGAAGTCACGTAAGCCTTCAACACGAGCACGGATAGCGAAAGCGATGTTACCAAAAGGTCCCTCGTCGCCAAATACTTCCCAGAAATTTAACCCATGATATCCAGGTGATGGTTCACTGAAGAGCGGGTAATTTCCATTGCCCCAATTAAAGTTACCTCCGTCAACTATCACGCCACCAATTGAAGTACCATGTCCGCCAATCCATTTTGTAGCTGATGCAGTTACAATATTCGCACCATGTTCAATTGGACGAACGATAGCACCACCAGCCCCAAAGGTGTTGTCGACGATTAGAGCGATTCCATGCTTTTGAGCAAGCTTTGATAAACCTTCAAAGTCGGCCACGTTGCCGCGTGGGTTACCAATCGATTCAACATAAAGTGCCTTTGTGTTTTCATCGATCAGTTTAGCAAATGCCTCGATGGTGTCTTCTTCAGCAAAGCGAACATCTATTCCTAAGCGAGGAAGCGCAACTTTGAATTGGTTGTACGTTCCACCATATAAAAATTGAGTGGAGACCACGTTATCGCCTTTCTGAGCTAAGGTGGAGATGGCTAAAAACTGGGCGGCTACTCCTGAACTAGTGGCAACAGCTGCAACTCCTCCTTCAAGCGCAGCTATACGCTTTTCAAATACATCCGTAGTTGGGTTCATGATACGGGTGTAAATGTTGCCGAATTCACGCAGTCCAAATAGGTTGGCCGCATGTTCGGTGTTTTTGAAATTGTAAGAAGTGGTTTGGTAGATGGGAACAGCTCGTGATCCAGTTGTTGGATCTACTTCTTGTCCTGCATGTAGTTGTAAAGTTTCGAATTTTAAAGAACTCATTGTATTTGTGATTTTTGATTATTTGTTGAAATAAAAAAGCCCCTTTCGGGGATGAGTCCGAAAGAGGCATTACAAATACAAGCTCTTCGCACTCATCTTTCCATGCACTAGGCACGGCAGGATGTAGCACCTTTTTCATTGCATATAGCAATGAACGGTTGCCAAGGCTTCACAGGACCTGATCCCTCCACCTTTCTTGATGAGAATGCACGATGTTAAAGAACGAATAAAACTAACAGCCAATAAAAAAGTCCTTCAGATCATGCACTCCAAAGGACTTTTAAAACGATTTTGGTTATACCTTAGCCCTTTGTGTATATGTGCTTACAACACATCATACACATCATAGCTTGGTTGGTATATTGGCCAGTTAATTTCATTGCACAAATGTTAGGAGTAATTTTTTTTAGGTGCAACCCTAATTTTTTCGAGCATTAAAATTTAATTCTTATTGAGTTCTTTAAGCACATGTTCGATCGCTAAATCGAGCTGAGGGTCTTGCCCTAATAATCGATCTTTAAAAGTATTATCAGCTTCGATATCAGGCTTTACACCAGTCATTTCAAGGTTTTCACCAGTTAAAGAATACACTCCCCATGACGGTAAACGATAGAACGAACCGTCTACTAATCCTTTGCCAGAAGTAAAGATGATCCAACGATATGTTTCATTTCCAATCACGGTTCCTAAGCCTAGTTCTTTAAAACCGGCAGTTGTTACTTCGGCATCACTGAGCGACTGCTCATTGATCAATAGCACAATGGGTTTACTAGCAGGACTAAAATTCGGTTGCGGCGCTAATTCACCATCTCTATACGCCCAGTTTAGGTAAGGGCGCTGTGATAGAAACTGTAACACAGCGTCATGCACATTACCTCCCGTGTTATATCTTAAATCTAAGATGAGTCCATCTCTTGAATACGCTTCAGAAGTCATTTCAATGAGGAAATCATCCAGCGAGCCGCCACCCATATTTTTCATGTGAACATACGCGATACGTTTGTCTGATTGAGTGTCAACCCGGTGCTGGTTTGCATCCACCCATTCATCATATAAACCCGTTTTGATATTATTATAGGATGTAGGATGAATTTTAACAGTCTTTTCCTCATTGCCAGATTTAAAACTTAGTAGCAGTTCATCAGCTCTGTTCGGTGAGCTGAAATAAGATACTCTATTGATATCTGTGTGTACTGGTGTTCCATTTACAGCCGTTAGTATATCACCTTGAACGATGGGCGTTTTGCTTATATATGCGGGGCTTCCTTTTACCGTGCCTGCTACTTTATAAGGATTATCTTGGTCCCAAATAATACCAGTGGCTAAGGTGAAGGTTGAATGATAGGTGTTTTCCTCTTCACCAAATGTGCTAAAACCCATATGAGAGCTATTCAACTCTCCAAGCATATCGTTATTCAAACGGCGCAAATCCGCTCTAGATTGAACAAAGGGTAAATAAGATTTATATCTCTTTCGTATAGCTTTCCAGTCGATGCCATGGAACTCATTATCATAGAAATTCTCTTCAATATTAGCCCATAATTCATCAAACATTTGATTGAACTCATCCGCCAAGGAGCGTGTAAATTCAAACTCTAAGTCTATCTTGTCTGCTTTTGCCGATGAAGGATTAATCGATATAATATTACCTCTTGATAACCCAAATACTTTACCATCGATGGCAACAAGCCCTCCACCAAAAACAGGAGGGTCAATTTTTTGAGTTTTAGGATTATTAAAAGGCTCTAGGGTTGTTATCCAAAGGGAAGAACTTCCTTCATCATGATTGCTGCCATAGAAGATGTGTGTTTTGTTACCATCCTGAATAACAAAGGGACTAAATTGGTTTCCAAATATAGCTCCAACACGCTCCATGCGATCTAGTAATCCTTCCTCATTGATAGTAATTTCAATATTTGAATTGTCGTCTTTTTGATCCTTTTCATCTTCAGATTCATTGAATAATTCATCGAATAAGGTTGATTTAAATGGATCTTGATAGAGGTCTAGTGCCATTCTATACAAGTCGGCATCCCCACTTCCTCGTGGATAAGAGGGAGAAACACGGTTTGTCGCAAAATAGATGTATTTGCCTTCTGGTCCCCAATAAGGTCCGCTTTCACTAACACCAGTATTGGTGAGATTGAGGGTCTTTTTTGAATCTAAATGATGGACAAAAACATCGGTTTCGAAATTTCTCCTAGCCGAGTACAGTACATAATTACCATCAGGAGAAAAGGAGGGGGCATCGTTTTGGAAGCCCCAAAATTCATCTTCAACTATAAGCTCACTCTTAAATGACTTGAGGTCCATAACACGAAGCTCATTTCGCCCACTTAAATACACCCCTTTCGTCCGATCATGATTCAGAGTTATAAGGCGGTTGTTCTGACTGTCATTGCTATGTTGTTTGGCATTACTCGAACCATCAGCAGCAATTGTAAACCAGTTCTGGTAGCCATTTACAGTTTGGTTGAATAAAACGGTTTTGCTATCTGCTAACCATTTTACCTCAAGTACTCTTCCTGAAGGTGTTGTTGATAAATGACGTACAAATTTTCCTTTTATATCAGATATGAATAGTTCACCCCGTGATACAAATGCTAGTTTTTTGGAATCAGGAGAGACATCGAACGCTGAGATATTGCCCTTAACATCAAAATCTTGAGTTTTTGCCAGGGTGTAATTTTTGAAAACTCTAGGTCGAATGGGTGTGGTATTACCCGAGCGCACATCATACTTAAATAACTGATACTCTTTTTCGAAAACGATAGTGCTTCCATCCGCACTAATAGAAGGATTGTAGATAGAGGTATTAAAATTTGTGAGTCGTTTCTTTTGTCCTTCAACCAACTGGAACAAGTTGTACTCTTTGTTTCCTTCATCTGAAACGAAATAGGTATCGCCTGATTGTGACAGGATTACACCAAAATCTTTTCCTTCGTAATCAGTGTATTGTGTGAGAGTCTGAGTTTCGAGATTATATGATTTTATATCTGGATTGAATGATCCCACATATCGCTTACGGTGTTTAAAATTCCAACTTTCCCAGGTCTCATTGAAAAAGATTTCGCCAGTTTTGGGATGCACGGCGATATTGTGTGCCATATTATGATAATGGCTGAATATGCGTTTAGGGGTGCCTCCATCAATAGATACTTTAAATCCTGTAACCCTATTATATCGATTGGAGGCTATGTAAATATGCTTTGAGTCCCAATCCCACGACTCTACGATGTCATTGGCTTGGTGGTAAGTTAGCTGTTGGATTTCGCCACCCTGCATAGGCATGATGTAAACATCATTATTCCCAAACTGATTAGAGCTAAAGGCCAACCATTTTCCATCAGGAGAAATAGAAGGGGTTCCCTCATTGCCGTCCATGGCAGTTAAACGAACAGCATTGTCGCCATTAATATCCGACTTCCATAAATCTGATTCGTAGGTAAATACGATGGTCTTCCCATCTGGGGATATTGCAGGATCGCCTAAAAACCGTTCATTTTGAGCAGCGGTGGATATAGCTCCGAAAATAAAAAATAAGAGAGTGCAGAGAATGTGTGAATACTTCATAATTAAACCCGAATTATTGAATGAATTCGAGTTTAAAGTATTTGCACGAGAAAATCAGTATCCGAAATTACGAACCATATTCTCTTTTTCACGCCATTTGTCTCGTACTTTAACATGAAGGTCTAGGAATACTTTGCGGCCAACAAACTCTTCGATAGTAGCTCGTGAAGCCATACCTAATTTCTTAATCGCTTTGCCACCTTTGCCTATAATCATTCCTTTTTGAGAACTTCTGTTTACAATCACTTCGGCATTGATATAGTCCAGGTCCTCGCGTTCTTCATATTGAATAATATCGACCGTAGCAGAATAAGGGAGCTCTTCATGGTATTGTAAGAACACCTGTTCGCGAATAAGTTCAGATACAAAAAATCGTACGGGGTGTTCACTTAGCTCATCTTTAGGATAAAAGGGTGGTCCTGGGGGAAGTAATTTAGAAATCCCTTCCATGAGTCCACTCATGCCAACTCCTTCTAAAGCAGAAATAAAGACTGTGCTGTTAAATTCGTAATCCTCGTTTAATGCGGCAGCTAAGGCTTCAACAGTTTCCTGCTCGGCGGTATCAATTTTGTTAACTACTAAGATTACTGGTTTTCGAAGGTGCTTGAGGGTGTCGAAAGCATATTCCGGCATATTCTTTTCATGAGCATCTACTATAAACAGAATTACATCGGCTTCTCTTTCTGCCTTTTCTACAAAACGCATCATAGCTTTTTGTAGCTCATACTTAGGATGAATAATACCAGGCGTATCTAAAAATATAATTTGAGAATTCTCTTCAGAATGAATTCCAATTATTTGATGACGAGTAGTTTGTGGTTTATGAGTGGTAATAGAGAGTTTAGTCCCTAGAATCTGATTCATTAAGGTTGATTTGCCCGCATTAGGCTTACCTACTATGGCTACATAACCGGATTTATGGGGGGTATTCGTTTCACTCATTATGATTCTCTCCTTTGTTTCCTCTCCCGCGGAGAGGAAGACTCGTTGATTAAATTTCTACTTTTGTTAAAAAGCATATCCTGCCTTGGAGGAAAAGATATGTAACCGAGATCAATCACCTTTCAATGATCTTTATATAATTCTCTACTGTTTTGCCCAGTCCATCAAAAATGGCATCACTAATAAGTGCATGGCCGATACTCACTTCATTGAGGTGAGGCACCGCATCTATAAACGGTTTAAGGTTTTGCTGGTTCAAACCATGTCCACCGTTTACTTTTATACCAAAACCGTGAGCAAGTTCTGCTGCTTTCGCTAAGCGATCTAGTTCTGCTTTCCTCAATGTATCATCGGCAGCATTAGCATAATTACCAGTGTGCAATTCAATGGCATCAGTGCCTAATTGATGTGCTAGCTCAATGTCCTCAGGATTAGGATCTAAGAACAAACTGATTTCAATAGGATGTTTACGAATAGCAGGGAATACTCGCGACTTAAAATCTTCAAATACAGCTTTCATGTTTAAGCCGCCTTCGGTTGTTAATTCAAGTCGGCCTTCAGGTACTAGGGTGCAAAGATGAGGTTGTACTTTAGCCAAGATCTGAATCATCTCATCGGTTGCTGCCATTTCAAAATCTAAGGTGCCAGTAACAGCATCTTTTAAAGCAAACACATCTTCATCTTTTATATGCCTGCGGTCTCCTCGCAAATGGAATACTATACCTGAAGCTCCATGTTGCTCGCAGATTTTGGCCGCATCAACAGGGTTAGGATATCCTTCGCCTCTAGCATTTCGAAGTGTGGCTACGTGATCTATATTAACTAGCAATCTCATTCTTTTTCAGTAATTTGAATAAACTTTTGATTCATTTATACTACCTTCGAAGATAGACATTATTAATCAGTTTTATTACCAACCTGTACGGTATTTATGTCGTTAAAGCGAATAGTTGTTTTGTGGATTGTCCTGATGGCGTGTGGGACCGTGAAGAGAGGTACCATCCCATGGGAAGAAAGAAAAAAAGTTCCACCAAAAGTTGTAGAACAAAAGCCTACTAAAAAGCCAGCTTTGGCTTCTACGGCGAATGCATCTTCGGCTTCTAAAGCGCTTTCAAAAGATGAAAAGAAAATGAAAGAACTTTTAGATCGGGCTTATATCGATTGGAAAGGAGTACCCTATGTATTAGGTGGGAGTGGTTATAGTGGAGTTGACTGTTCCTCATTTATGCAGATTGTGTTACATGACTATTTTGAAATTAAGATTCCACGTGTTACCGCCGATCAAATCAAAGTTGGTAAGTCTGTAAAAAAGAAGAACATTAAAATAGGTGACCTCGTGTTTTTTAGAACGGGTAAAAAGACCCTGCACGTAGGTATAATGATAAATAACGAACAATTTTTGCACGCTTCAACAAGCTCAGGGGTGATGATTTCGGCACTTCAACAAAGGTACTGGAGCGATGCATATCTAACAACACGGAGAGTTTTCTGAGCTCAATTGCGATAGGTTTATATGACAAAAATTAAAAATAACACACTTATATACATAGCATCGATTGTATTAGTAGTGCTTATGGTGTTATCTCAAATAGCACCTTCTTATTCGGTTTATGAAAGGGAACTCGATGCTAGATTTATAAATATGGCTGGTAGGCAACGTATGCTCAGTCAACAAATTTTAAAGTTAGCATACGAGGCAAAAGACAAAGAATCTGTTGAGATAATTCAAACAATGAAAGAGGGTAATGCTCTCTGGGTTGATTCTCATTATGATCTTATTGATGGCAATGATCGGTTAAATTTCTCAGAACATCCTTTCCCTGAAGAACGTGCAAAGCTTAAAGATTTATCTAAGCTTGTAGAATTAATGAGCTCTGAAATTGTTGCGGTTGGAAGTGTTGATCAATTAAGAAATCTCATAGATCAGTTAGAACCTTATGAGCAACAATATCTGGCTCAGATGGATAATATCGTCTTGAATATGGAAATCAAGACAGAAGCTAAAATTGAAAAAGCAGTACGCTTTGAACGACTTTTCTTACTTCTCTCCATCGTTGTATTTGGGATTCTAAGCTTTTTCATTGCTCGCCCTTTTATCACAAACTTACAGAAGCAGTTAGATGAAAATGATGAGGAAAAAGAAAACCTAAATAAATTATTTAAAAGTGTTTTTGATAACTCGGGGGTTGGTATTGCACTAGTAGATAAAGAAGGAAAATTATTTGATGTAAATGAACAGTTTGTTCAAATACTGGGCTATACAAAAAAACAGCTTCTATCTATGACTTTTGCTGAGTTCACACATCCTGATGATGTGGATAAAGATTTAGCTTTATATCAGGAGCTAGTAGAAGGAAAACGTGATACCTATCAAATGGTAAAGCGATATATCTCTAAAGAAAAAGATATTATTTGGGTTGAGTTATCAGCTTCCTTGATTCGTGAAAGCGACGGTTCCCCAAAATATGGTGTAGGAATGATTCGCGATATTACCGATAAACGCAGAACCGAATCTACGCTTGATGATACTCGCGCCATATTAGACATCTCGAAGAAAATGAGCGGTATAGCCACTTGGGTGATAGATTTTGAAAATGATGAAAGAATTTATGATGAACAGGTCTTAGAACTGTATGAATTGGATTATAAACCTGAAGACATTGCTAAACATTTAATGAGCCTAGTGCACCCAAGTGATGCTCCAAAACTCAAAGAAGCTTTAGCGAATGCACGAACTAGTATTGATCCGTGGAAGGTAGAATACAGAATCGTCACCCCTTCAGGAAAATTGAAACATCTTGTTACAGTCGTAGCTGATATTCAGCTTAATGAGGAGGGAGATGTATCAAAAATAATTGGTACTACTCAAGATATTTCAAGAGTTAAAGAGAAAGAAAATGAACTGGAGCAGCAGAAGGCTAGTTTAGAGGACGCATTAAAGAGCTTAGCTGAGATTCAAGAAGTGGCACACATTGGTTCATGGGAAGTGGATCTTACAACAATGAGTGTTGATTGGTCGGATGAAGTGTATCGTATTCATGAAGTGCCAATAGGAACACCACTAAAAGTGGAAGAAGGAATTAATTTCTATAGAGAGGATTACCGCCCAGTTATAGAGGCAGCGATTAATAAGGCCATCGAAGATAGTAAGCCTTGGGATGAAGAGTGTATTCTTGTTACACAAACAGGTAAAGAGATTTGGGTACGTGCCATAGGGCATCCTGTGTATGAGAAATCGGAACTTGTTGGCTTGCGTGGGTTATTTATGAATATAAATGATCGCAAAATAGCTTCAATGCAAACAGAATTAAATGAACGCCAACTGCAACAGTTTGTACAGCAAGCACCCGTTGCAGTGGCTATGATAGATGCAGATTTAAACTTTATTACAGTTTCAGACCAATGGTATAATGAATTTGATTTAACTCAGGGCAGTTTAAATAATGTCAAGTTCCAGTCGATGAGTCATCCAATTCTGGATTATGTATTATGGGCCGATAGATTAAATAGAGCATTAAGTGGTAAAGTATTATCTAAAAAGAAAGAAGCCTTTACTTTAGATGATGGCGAACAAATTTGGCTTAAATGGAAGTTGATACCTTGGTACGATGATCCTGGTAAAATTGGTGGGTTAATCATGTATGCTGACGACATCACAATGGAGGCCAACTATACCGATGAGTTAGAGGAGAAAGTAAAAGAGCGCACGGCAGAGTTAGAGCTTCAAACACGAAAAATGGCGGCTCTTAATGAAGAGCTTGAATCATTTAGTTACTCCATTTCTCACGATCTTAGAGCTCCTCTCAGGTCCATAAATGGATTCTCAGATATTATGTTCGAAGACTATGCAGATGAACTTGATGAGGAGGGAAAACGAATACTCGGTGTCATCAAAAACAGCGCCCTTAAAATGGGTCGTTTGATCGATGATATTTTAGGATTCTCTAGACTAGGCCGAAAATCGATGCAGAAAGGCCCCGTAGACATGGTTGCTTTATTTGAAAGTATATGCGATGAAGAAGCACAGCATTATCCTGAAGGTAAAATAGATGTAAAAATTGGTAACCTTCCAATGATAAATGCCGATTTAGTATTATTAAAGCAGGTAGTTGTAAACTTGATTTCAAATGCATATAAATACTCTGCAAAAAAAGAAAAAATTGTTGTTATTGTAGAGGCAGTAGAAAAAGAGCACGAAATAGTTTATAGCGTTTCAGATAACGGAACAGGTTTCAACATGGATTATCACGAAAAACTTTTTGGAGTATTTCAACGATTACATTCAAATACAGATTTTGAAGGAACCGGTGTGGGTTTAGCAATAGTTAAAAGAATTATAAATAAGCATGGTGGTGAAATTTGGGCCCAAAGCGTAGAAGGGGAAGGTTCAACATTTTTCTTTTCACTACCCAAAAACTAACAAGAGGACAGAATGGACGTAAATAAAACAGTAGAGATACTACTTGTTGAGGATAGCGATCAAGATGCCGAACTGGCATTAAGAGCCCTCAAAAAAAACAATATTAGTAACAAAATTACTCGCTTACGAGATGGAGAAGAAGCTTTAGATTTCCTTTTCGGACGAGGCGAATTCGAAGGCCGAAGTGTCCATAATATTCCTAGAGTAGTGCTTCTGGATTTGAAGATGCCAAAAGTTGATGGCCTTGAAGTTCTAAAAGCAATTCGTGAAAATGAAATTACGGAAAAGCTACCTGTGGTAATGCTTACTTCATCAAAAGAAGAAAGAGATTTGGTTCATAGCTACGAACTCGGTGCAAATAGCTATATCGTAAAACCCGTTGAGTTCGAATCATTTACAAAATCAGTTCGTGATATTGGTTTTTATTGGATGATTCTAAATGAATTGCCGTAATTAAAAAATTGCTTTGGAATTAGTGGAGTCACATTGAAAGTTAAAGTTCTGATATTAGAGGACTCTGAACTTGATGCTGAATTATCTATTCGACAGTTAAGAAAAACCGATTTAGATATTATAGCGAAAGTTGTAGAGACAAAAGAAGATTTCGAGTCAGCGGTAGTTGATTGGAGTCCTGATGTAATTTTATCAGACTATAACTTAAAAACATTTTCAGGTGATCAAGCCCTTATTTATGCAAAAAAAATATCTCCTGAAATTCCTATTATTATGCTTTCGGGCTTCATGAGTCGTGAGGTTGAAGTCGACCTCTTAGAAAAGCATGCAAATGACATTGTCACGAAAGACAACCTTCAACGCCTTCCTTTCGCACTTCAAAGAGCACTGAATGAGCGCAGTGACAAGGAGAAACTAAATAAAACGTTATACGAGCTAGCTGGGAGTTTAAAATTTCAGGAAGCTTTAGCAGAGATTTCTTTAAACTTTAACAGCCTTCATACCTTAGAAAGTAAGCTCAATGATACCCTTGAGATTATAGGTAAAACAGCGAATGTATCGAGGGTTTACATTTTTGAGAACTTCAATGAGGGCCAAAACCTAAAAAATACCTATGAGTGGTGTGCTGAGGGGGTAGAGCCACACATCGAACACTTACAGAATTTAAGCTATAATGATAATCCGGAATGGCGTGAGTTAATCCTCAATGAGGGGCGAATTTATAGTGAAGACCTCTCCAACATACCAAGTCACATGAGAGCTATGCTGGAAGAACAGCATATTAAATCACTGATTGTGTACCCAATTTATATAGGGGATTATTATTTCGGTTTTGTTGGCTTCGACGAGATTAATGAAACACGGAAATGGACTGAGTCTGAAGATAAACTCCTTAAGTCGGTTTCAGGGATTATCAGTAATGCATATAGTGAATATCAGGCTGATGTAGAACTTAAAAAGTCGAATGAGATCTTAGGTCAACTACTGAATGAGAAAGAGATTCTCATAAAAGAAGTTCACCATCGTGTTAAAAATAACATGGCCGTAATATCAAGTTTCCTGCAACTTGATATGTTGAGAACTTCCAATCCTGAGATCAGCAAAGTGCTTGAGACAAACGTAACTAGAATAAGTTCAATTGCCATTATTCAAGAATTGATTTACCAATCCAATTCACTAACCCAAGTAGATATAGAGGCCAACTTAAACAAGCTATTTGTGATGATATCTCAAGTAGGGCGTATTCATGATTCCAATTTTAGGTTCAAAGAAAACTCTGTTCAAGTTACTCTTAATGTGAATCAGGCTGTGCCATTTTCTTTACTTCTGTCTGAACTTCTACTTACCGCATTTAAGATCAATCAGAATAACGAAGACTTTGTTAAAGACATCGACATTAGCTACCACTATGATGGTAAAAAAGTAACGGTAGAAGTGGTGAACCCAAATATCATAGAAGCCATTTGTGTGGCTCCTAATGAAATTGACCATACCGAGATCACCCATGTTTTAAGCCGACAACTAGATGCCGAAGTGGAAGCAAATAGTGAGGAAAATCTACTTCGAATTAGCTTCGAGAGATTAGATAAAAAGGGTTCTTCTAGCGCTCTTTAACTCTTTGAGTGCTCAAAAATATATTTCATCATGGTAGCATAGGCATCTGTTACTTGCTCACCTCTACGCTTCATCATTGCTTCCATCGCTTCAATAGCTTTATCAAATCGATATTCTGGATTTTGAAGTCCGTCGTACCACGTAAATGAAGGGATATACTTATCAGGGAAGCCAGTACAGAATATATTGGAAGATACCCCACATATGGTGCCAGTATTTAGCATCGTATTAATGGATGTTTTTGAATGATCTCCCATTACTGTGCCCATAAACTGCACTCCATCTTCAGAGGCTTGCTTAGTGTCCCAATTGGGTAAGTGCACTTTCCCATAATTGTTTTTCAAATTGGAAGTGTTAGTGTCTGCCCCCAAGTTACACCATTGGCCAATAATGGAATTACCCACATACCCATCATGCCCTTTATTGCTAAAAGAATGAAAGATGGAATTAGATACTTCCCCACCAACCTTACAATGAGTCCCCACTGTAGTGCCATCATAAATACGAGCGCTCATTTTGATAGTAGCACTATCACATACAGCTACAGGCCCTTTAAGAATACTGCCAGCTTCAACGGTAGCATTCATCCCAATATAGATAGGACCTTTGTCGGCAATTAAAATAGATCCAGCTTCTATGGTTGCCGTAGGGTGGATATAAATTTGCGATGGATTTGAAAGAATTACATGCGAGAAATCAGCTTCTGAAGGTTGTAATTTCAACCGTTGAATATCAGCTTCTATTTCACCGGCATTACTCGATAACATATCCCATAAATAGTCTAGGCTATGAGGTGCATTAGTTAACGCAATAGACTTGGAAGCGTCGGGTTTAAAGCCATGCTCAGGCTTTTGAGGTAATGATAATTTTGCAGCAATGCATACTCCATCGTAACTAAGTTCTTCGTTATCATTGAGCGATTGAATAGCAGATATAAGTTCTTGATTTGGTAGTACTCTAGAATTAATGCATACTGTTTGTAAATCTGGAACAAAATCATCAGATAAAAATAGACCTGATAGATACTCAGGTAGTAACCGAATATGATGCTCAATGCCTAAACTAAACATCCACTTTTCTTCAATGGTCTGAATACCAACTCTGAGATTAGAAAGAGGGCGACTTAATGTAAGTGGCTTAAAACGATTTGATAATTCGTCGTCAAAGAAAAGTAACTGCATTAACGGGTGAAATAATAGGTTGAAGTATAAAACTAGGTAAAGAATATCTATATTTGGCCTAAGCTGAAAAATAAAATTTCAATTAAGAGAATAAAATGTGCGGAATAGTCGGATATATTGGAGATAAAAAAGCTAGCGATGTAATTATAAAGGGGTTAAAACGATTAGAGTATAGAGGGTACGACTCAGCTGGAATTGCATATCAAAATGGGGAGCTTCAAGTAAAGAAAGGAAAGGGTAAAGTTGCCAAACTTGAAGCGATGTTAGACCCAAATGAGAATGCCACAGCAGGAATTGGGCATACACGTTGGGCTACTCATGGTGAACCTAATGATGTGAACTCTCATCCTCATACCAGTACGTCTCAAAAAATTGCTCTCGTTCACAATGGTATTATTGAGAACTATGGATCGCTAAAAAAAGTACTTCAAAACAAAGGGTATGAGTTTTATTCTGAAACGGATACTGAAGTTCTCGCAAAACTTATTGAAAGCTTTTTAGAAAATGGGGAGAATGAATTCAAGAAAGCCGTTCAGCTTGCATTAGCCCAGGTTGAAGGAACCTATGGTTTAGCCATCATCCATGCAGATCATCCCGATATAATTATTGCTGCACGAAAAGGCTCTCCGCTTTTGATTGGCGTGGGTAAAAATGAAATGCTCGTTGCTTCAGATGCTTCTGCAGTGGCAGAATACACCGACCAAGTAGTGTATTTAGAAGATGGTGAACTCGCAGTAATCGAACGTGACAATTACAATGTAGAGTCATCCGACAGTACCTCTTTAATAAAAGAAGTACACGAGTTGGCTATGAGCCTCGATGAAATTGAGAAGGGGGGATACCCTTATTTCATGTTGAAGGAGATTTTTGAGCAACCTAAAGCCATCGCGGATTGTTTGCGCGGTAGAATAGATCCTGAAAAAGGAACGGTTACGCTTGGCGGAATTGCGGATGTGATGGAAAAACTAGCAGGTGCAAAGCGTCTTGTGATTGCCGCTTGTGGTACCAGTTGGCATTCAGGAATAGTTGGTGAATATCTATTTGAGTCGTTAGTTAAAATTCCTGTAGAAGTAGAATATGCTTCAGAGCTTAGATACAAAGAGCCACTTATTGGCGAAGGCGATGTAATGATCGTAATCTCACAAAGTGGTGAAACAGCAGATACTTTAGCGGCCCTTCGACAAGCAAAAGAAAACGGCGCGCTCGTTCTAGGTGTGGTAAATGTGGTGGGTTCATCGATAGCAAGAGAAACCGATGCTGGAGTATATATTCACGCTGGACCAGAAATCGGGGTGGCCTCAACAAAAGCTTTTACAGCTCAAGTTACGGTACTTACATTAATCGCTATCATGCTTGCTCAATACAAGAAGAGCATAAGTGATGAAAAGGCAAAGAAATTAATTTCTGAGCTGGCTCTGATTCCTGAAAAGATGCAACAGGTATTAGATAAAAGTGAAAACCTCCGTGAGGTATCGAATCTATTTTCGTATGCACCTAATTTCTTATATCTAGGTCGTTCGGTGAGTTTCCCCGTTGCCCTAGAGGGAGCCTTAAAGCTAAAGGAGATCTCATACATCCATGCAGAAGGATATCCTGCTGCTGAGATGAAACATGGACCTATTGCTCTAATCGATGACATGATGCCGGTAGTAGTAATTGCAGGTACGAATCATACCAATGATAAAATGGTGAGTAATATCGAAGAGGTTCGCGCTCGAAAAGGCAGAATTATTGCAATTGTAACGGAAGGAAATGCTGAAGTAGAAGATTTATCAGAATTTAGTTTCTCCGTTCCTGATACGGAAGATGAACTCTCACCACTATTAACGGTGATCCCACTTCAAATACTCTCTTATAACATTGCTGTGAATAGAGGTTGTGATGTAGATCAGCCTCGAAACCTCGCAAAAAGTGTAACGGTAGAGTAAGTATTAAAGGATGTAACAGTTATCCACATTATTTTGTGGATAACTTGTTTTTCTGATTTAGTTTTTCGTTTTTCTAAGCTCAATCGTATAGAGTTAGTGAAATGAGAAAGTGGAAGGCACTTATTTTTAAAATAACAGTGTTACTTTTAGTCAGCATCGTTATTTTAACAGCCTAATATTTAAGTTATTTATGAACTGTTGGTATCTTATCCTACAAGAGTGGGATTTCTACGTACACAGTGCACGACCTATATGAAAAGCAACAACATCGATCTTTCTTACTTATACGAAATTACTGGAGGGAACAAAGGAGTAATTCACGAAATGATTTCTTTATTCTTAGAAGAAACTCCAAAACAATTTGCACTTTTACGTGAGCATACAGCGAATGAGGATTGGAAAATGGTCGGCCTCGAAGCCCATAAGCTAAAACCTACTTTTCTTTATGTAGGGTTAAATAACTTCTACAACGAAGCCGAAGAACTCGAGAAATCAGCAAAAGAAAAACGTGACTTAGATCAAGTTTCAGCTAAAATCGATGAGTTAGAAAAAGGCTTCTTAAGTGTTCAAGATGCCCTTGTAGAAAAGAAAAATGAATTAAGTTAGTACTTCTTTTTCCAAACCATCTGTTGATGGTCAATGCCATCCACAACGTACACTCCACCTTCTTTCACAAAGCCATACTTTTGGTAGTATTCGTCTAACTTAGCTTGGGCTTCTATTCGAATATTAGCCTGTGGATAATGTTCTGAGCAATATTGGATGCTCTCAGATATTAACGTCTTTCCTACATCTGTTCCACGATGTTTACTAGCTACTACAATCCGCCCAATTGAGGATTCATCTTCATATTTCTTCGTTGGCGGAAATATCCTGGCATAAGCGGCTAATTCATCCCGCAAATAGAGAAAAAAGTGTATAGCGTCAGCGTCGTGATTATCTATATCTGGATAGATGCAATCCTGTTCGATGATAAAGACATCCTGGCGTAATTTTAGGCAATCGTATAATTCACGGGCAGAGAGGTCATTAAAAGAGAGAAACTTTTTTTCCATGGTCAACTAAACATATTTAATAATAGCCCGTAGAGGGTAACGAATTTTAATCAAATTTTCAGAATATGATTTGGTCGTGGTTATTAAATAGTATCGCAGTATTTGCAACCTCAAAATTATTATCTGGGGTAGAAATTAAAAACTTTTGGAGCGCTGTTTGGGTTGCCGCACTTTTAGCAATCGTAAATATTTTCATTGCTCCAATTCTTCACCTCATTTCATTGCCTATTACAATTCTCACTCTTGGTTTATTCGCATTTGTAATAAATGCAGCTCTAATCATGCTAGTGGATGCCGTAATTGATGGATTTAAAATCAAGAATTTCGGGTGGGCATTATTATTTAGCTTGGTGATGTCTATAATTAGTAACGGACTTTTCTGGATATTCGGATAAGAGCATAAAAAAGGGAGATAGTTAAACTACCTCCCTTTATAATGTGTGCTTATTCTATTCAGTTACACTGAAAGAACTATAGGTTACTGCAAACAGCCTCTGTGAACGAATCTGTAGTTCCCTTGCCACCGATATCTAGGGTGCAAGCGTCTTTATTTTCTACAAGAGTTTTATAGATCGCTTTACGGATATTCTCTGCTATAGGCTTTTCATCTAAGTACTCTAACATGAGAAGAGATGAGAATAATAAAGCAATTGGATTCGCTTTATTCTGCCCAGCAATATCAGGTGCTGAACCGTGAACAGCTTCAAACATAGCTACATCATCTCCGATGTTCGCAGATCCTGTAACCCCTAAGCCACCTACTAATCCGGATGCTAGGTCAGATAGGATATCGCCAAATAAGTTCGTTGTAACTACAACATCGAACTGCTGTGGACGCATTACCATTTGCATGGCCATGTTGTCTACAATTAGATCTTCAAATTCTACATCAGGGAATTCTTTTGCTACTTCGCGCCCTACTTCTAAGAAAAGACCAGAAGTAAGCTTCAAGATATTAGCCTTGTGTACAAGAGTTACCTTTTTCTTGTTATTCTGTAGTGCATACTTGAATGCAGAAGTGATAATTTTTCTGCTCGCTTCACGCGTTACAACTGCGATACTTTCAGCGTGCGATTTGTCGTCGCCATCTACCCAATGTTCTTTACCGATGTAAAGGCCTTGAGTGTTTTCTCTAAAGATGACCATATCCACTTCCTTAAAGGTGGTATCTACATTAGGAAGTGTAATAGCAGGACGGATGTTACTATACAAATTGAACTTTTGACGCAGAGCCACATTGATAGATCTAAAGCCCGTACCTACAGGAGTTGTAAGTGGTCCTTTTAATGCTACTTTATGCTCTTCAATCGCCGCAACTGTTTCATCAGGTAATGGATTGTCATATTTCTCATATGCCCCAAGTCCTGCTTCGCGCTCTATCCACTCGATGGGTGCGCCAGCGGTTTCAAGAATTTTTTTTACAGATGCTGTGATTTCTGTTCCAATGCCGTCTCCGGCTATCAATACTACTTTTTTCATGAAGTGTGTTAGTCTTTAATATTCGCGGGTAAAGATAAAAACTTCTAAACCCTTTTGTTGACCGGATTCTTAATACAATTGTAATTTTATTTCCATTCCCTTAAAGCTATTGGGCTGAATAGCTTACTCTGTAAATGGTGCCTGATTCGTCGTCTGAAATTAAGAGCGAGCCATCTTCTAATTGTAATATAGCTACAGGCCTACCTTTAATATCCTCATCGCCTTGAAGCCAACCACTGATAAAAGGCTCGTAACTTTTTGGAGAGCCATTCTTGTCGAATTTGACCTGTGAGATTCTATATCCAACTTTTTCGCTTCGGTTCCAGCTGCCGTGTTCTGCGATCAATGCAGTATTTTTATAGCTAGTTGGAAACATATTACCTGTGTAGAAAATAACGCCCAATGGTGCTACATGGGCACCTAATTCTTGAACAGGTTTTTTGAAGTCGATGTTTTTCGTTTTACCATCTTCGCCATGCTCAGGATCCCAAATCTCGTTTCCATGCATGTATGGGTAGCCAAAATGTTGACCTTCAGCGGTGATCTCATTGAGCTCACATGGAGGGATATCATCGCCCATCCAGTCTCTGCCATTGTCTGTAAACCAAATATTACCCGTAGTTGGATGCCAAGTAAATCCAACGGTATTACGAATTCCTTTAGCTACTATTTCATGTTCTGAACCATCTGCATTCATTCTAGTAAGTGTGGCAAATAACGGGTTGTCTTCTTCGTGATTACAAATGTTACATGGTGCACCAATGGGTACATATAATTTTTCATCAGGACCGAATGCTATATACTTCCACCCATGATGACCTTCAGTTGGAAGTTCATCTATTATAAGAATGGGTTCAGGATTCTGATCATAATTACTATCAATATCTTCAAACTTCCAGATTTTACTTACTTCAGCAACATATAAATCACCATCTTTCATAGCTACTCCATTAGGGAGGCGAAGCCCGCTTGCAATAATATGGATGCTATCTGCTCTGAAATCATTGTTGGTATCAACAATAGCATATACGTTGCCTTTTCTTCTCGAGCCTACATATAGGATGCCATTATCACTCATGGCCATTTGACGGGCATTCTCAACATTTTCTGCAAAAACTGAAATTTCGAATCCAGCAGGTGCTTCCAAATATCCTAATGAAATACTTGGAGAGCCATCTTTTTCAGGGATAAAATTTTCATCCGTTTCGCAGCTTGATGCAAACATGATTACGAAACTTAATGCAATAAGTAACTGGATGTGCTTCATAAATATTAACTAAATAATTATTGGATGAAGCGAAGGTAATAAAACCAATGCAGAGATTTGGGGCTACATTGATTTTGAATGTAAAAGAATAGCGTGGAGTTTAAATTCTATCCCAAACAAATTGGGGAACACATTTAACTAATAGGGCTACCAGTCGCCATCGCTTTGTGATATACACTACTTTGCGCTTGTTCTGAATAGCTTTAATCATTTGCTGAACCGCTTTATCTGTTTCAGCTACCCAGAACATATTACGACCTCTAGCGGTCATTTCTGATTTAACAAATCCAGGTCGGATGTCAGTAATATGAATATCGGCATCCACATGTTTAGCTTTTTGTCTAAAGCCAATCATATAGTTGGATATGAAATGCTTAGAGGCTGTGTAAGCAGCGGCACTACCGATAGCTAAATGAGCCGCAAGTGAGGACATCCCAACGATTTGGCCATGCCCTTGTTTTGTGAAGTAATCGAACGCAAAGTGTGCACCATGGGCAAAGGCCACAACATTTACTTCAATAGTATTTTTATCGGCACGCCACGGTGGTAGCATTTTAGCAATCCCAACACCCGCATTGAGGATCATGATATCCATGCCTCCCATTTCATCAATAAGATGTTGGTACACACGTTGAGCTTCGTTGAAATCCGTTACATCCAGAGGATGGATGTAAGCGAGATCACCAATTTCTTCTTTAAGAGCTACAAGTTTTTCTTCTCTTCGACCCACCAAAGCTACACGGTGACCAAGAGCCGCATATTGTAGTGCAAGCTCACGACCTATTCCGGAAGTAGCACCGGTGATTAAGACTTTTTTCATAAACTATTAAGCTGTCTGTAGAGCAGGAACGCGTTGCTTTGCATATTCGAAAGCACCAAATAGAACTCCACAATAGAATAAATCGCCTAATACATTCATATGGAAGAATGGGATAGCAAATGTATAGCAAGCCATTAATCCTTCAAATGTCATAGGATACATAGGTGAAGTAACCCAAACACCGAAGTTGGAAATGAGAAAGAATAAAAGTGAAGCCGATAAACTACCTGCAATAACTCTCTTAAAGTCGATTTTCTTCAGCATTAGGATTCCAAATACAACAATCGCTGCGATAGCACCATAGGTCCAATAAAAGCCAGGCGAAAGGAATACAAACCCAGAATAATAGTCAGCATATAAAATGTTATTAACCAATAAATCACTCACGAAGAATGCTAATAGAGGTAGAGCGAAGGCTAATTTCTTATTTGAAAAGTAAGCAGCTCCGAATAACGACATTGCTCCAAGTGGTGCAAAGTTGTAAGGATGCGGAATCATTCTAGATACTGCCGCTAATAAGATAAATGCTGAGATGGTAAGTATTCGCTTGTTCATGCTATAAAATTTGATTAGCCCCTAAAATAAAAAAAGCATCGCCTCAATGAAACGATGCTTTTAAACTTTCTTAAGAAAATGCTTACTTGGCGTTAAGTTCCAAGTTTAGCTTAGTCTTTACTTCATTACCAATCACTTTATCAGATACATAATCGCCTGTACCCACACCAAATTCGTTTCTTAAAATTACGAATTCAGAGCTAATACCAGCGATTTTACCACCGCGTGGATTATCCATTACCCCTAAGAGTGTGAATGGAAGATCAAAATCTTTAGTAACATCTTTGATTGTTAGTTTACCCTCTGCAGTGAATTTACCGTCACCGTTTGATACAATTCGGTCACTTTTGAAAGTAATGTGTGGGTATTTTTCTGCATTAAAGAAATCGGCTGTTCTTAAGTGACCATCACGGCGTTCATTTTTAGTATTCACGCTAGCCACCATAATCGTAACATCGATCATGCTTTCGTCTAAATTCTGTGGATCAAATTTGATGTCAGCTTCGTAATTATCGAATGAGCCAGTTACATCGCTAAAAAAGTGGCGTATATCGAATGTTATTGAGCTGTGTGCTTTGTCTACGGTCCAAATGGTGCTTACGTATGTAGCAGCAATGGCAAAGCTGGATAAGAATAGAATGGAGAATAGTTTGATCGATTTTTTCATGACTGTATAAATTTTTTTAGTTGATGATTACCTGATGAACCAATTTTGAAATAAGATAATTCGTTTAATGTTAAACTATAATTAATAAAATTCAATATTGTATTTGTCTATCACACCGATAAGCTTTTATAGTTTTTACTTTGCAGGGCTGGTATATGCATTTCCTTTCACTCTAAATCGCCACGGAAGCTTGGCGTCTTCACCAACATAATCGACCCCAACACGTGGGCTTTCGATGATTTGATCCTCTTCATAGCATACACCACGATCTTCAATCCAAATAGGGGCTTTAGTAAGTAGATGTCCATAATTGTTAGTTGTAATACCTAGTGCTTGCGAAGCAATGCCTGGCCCACCTCCAACAGAGCGTTCCAGTTTTGTTTTATTCCGGCGTTCTAAAATAGTTGGGATTCCATCTAATGGTTCAATAGCTCGAATTAAAACAGCATCTGCAAGGCCTTTCTTATTGGTAACCACGTTAAATAGGTGATGAATGCCATAACAAAGGTACACATAGGCATGCCCAGCTTCGCCATACATGATTTTAGTGCGTTCGGTTTTTCCATGAATATGAGCATGACACGCTTTGTCCATCCGCCCATCATAGGCTTCAGTTTCAACAATAATTCCAGAAGTCATTGTACCGTTGAAAGAGGTGCAGAGAACTTTACCTAACAGTTCCTTGGCGATGAGTATAACATCATTTCTTTCGTAAAATGAGGGCTTAACAATCGAACTCATTAATCCAGTGCGGCATATGGGTTGTCTTCAACGGTAGGTTTATGGCTCTTATAAATATCGCGATAAGCACGAGCTAAAGTTGCTGATACTACAAAGAGAAAAGCGCTGTAGAAAGTCCAAACTCCAATTACGATCGCAATGGCATAACCTTGGTAGAAATATCTATAGCTCGCAAACGCATATTCTAAATAGCCACTCACAAGAAATTTAGCGAGTTCAAATAAGCAGGTATAGGTAAGGGCTCCCATAATAGCGATGTTGCGCGCAATACGTCGTTCACTTAAATATCTAAACACTATATAGAGCACTACAAAAGTGAACAAAATGGGGATGATGAAATTCAAGAAGTCGTAAATCCAGGGGAGGTTTATCACAATATCTGTAAAGGGCACATTGATGCTTTGCAAATTGATAAGTGATACAAATGAGACAATGAAGCTTAGGAAAAAGATAAGCGCACCAAAGATTCCGAAGCCAAAAAAGTTATAGACTACATCCACTACAGGATGTTTGCGCTCTTCAATATCAAAAACATCAAATAATACATGTTTTACAGCGTGCAGTAACCCTTGAGTAAAGAAGAGCAACACGATAATACCCACGATACCAAATACCTTACGAGCTCCAACCAAAGGGTTTAAAATATTCATTACGGTATCGGAACCGGTGATGATATCCGAAGCTTCAGCCTCGTAGGCGAAAGAGGGTAGGAATTCACTACCATATTGAACAATCATATCTAAGGCCTGATCGTAACTCAGCACGTACCCAATAATAGAAATGAGGATCAGGGTAAAAGGAATGGCACAAATAAAAAGGTTGAACGTGATAGCCGAAGCATTAAAGAATAGGTCTTTTTTGCCCGCTATTGTCACAGCATGCTTCCAGAATTCTTTAAATTTTTGCACAACCTCGTTATTAATAATTTTATGCAAAATACAGGGCTTGTTCTATTAATTCAAAACGGGAATAGCACATAGTTTTTAAGGCAATTCATTGGTATGTTCCATGCTACTATTGATCCAAAAAGTTAGCATTTAGTTCAATTAAAGCCGATGGCCGCGAAAAAGCAAACGCCCTTAATGAAACAGTACTTTGAGATTAAGGAAAAAAATCCGGGTACTATATTATTATTTAGAGTTGGTGATTTTTATGAGACCTTTTCTGATGATGCAGAACTGGTAAGTAAAGAATTAGGGATTACACTCACAAAAAGAAACAACGGGGGTGATCAAACACCCCTTGCCGGCTTCCCCTTTCATTCCTTAGATACCTATTTGCCAAAACTGGTTAAGAAAGGGTATAAGGTAGCGGTATGTGATCAAACAGAAAGTCCAGAAGAGGCCAAAAAAGCAGGCCGTAAAATAGTAAATCGTGATATCACCGAAATTACCACTCCGGGTATCACACTTTCTGAAAAGCTATTAGAACACAAACGTAATAACTACATACTGTCTATCCATTGGGCAAAGGATAGAATTGGTATTGCATTCTCGGATATCTCAACTGGGGAATTTGGTCTCAGCGAAACTCATGAAAAAACACTCCCAAGTTTCTTAGCATCCATTCAGCCTTCAGAGATTCTAGTTACTACAAAGCTGAAGAATAAGCTACCTGATGAAGTGAAGCACTTCAACATTACATATATCGAAGAATGGGTATATGAAGGGGACTATGGCTACAAGATTTTAACCGATCATTTTAAAACCCATTCCTTGAAAGGATTTGGAGTGGAAGAACTCAAAACCGCTCATGTGGCTGCAGGTTCATTGATGCACTATATGCGAGATACTCAAAAGGCATATTTGCGTCATCTTAGAAGACTCTATGCGTACGAGAGCAATGAATTTATGTCGCTAGACCCTGCAACTAAAAGGAACTTAGAGCTTACCGCGAGTTTGCAAGAAGGGGGCGTTGATGGTACACTTATCTCAATTATGGATCGCACTTGCACGGCCATGGGAGGGAGGTTACTTCGCCGATGGATCATGCGTCCGCTGAAACGACTGAAACCTATACAACAGCGCTTAGATGCTGTAGACGTACTTTTTAAAAATCACGAAGTCCGTAATAACCTTCGAGAAGAGCTTGATCAAGTTGGAGATTTAGAACGACTGATTTCTCGAATCTGCATGGGCCGAACTAACGCCCGGGATATCGTTCAATTAAAGCTGTCGTTGATTCAAATACCCAAGCTTAAAAGTTTATTTTCAGGTACGGAAGATCCTCTATTAGCGGATATCTCTGGCCGATTGAAGCTGATGATTGAATTACAAGAACGCATTCACAAAGCGTTAAATGATGAGCCTCCTGCTAGCATTCGTGATGGTAACATGATTCGAGAGGGTTTCAATCAAGAATTAGATGAGCTCCGTGATATTGCAAGAAATGGCAAAAAGTATATAGCTCAGATAAAGGATAAACTGTCTGAAGAGTCCGGAATACCATCACTAAAAATTGGGTATAACAAGGTATTTGGCTATTACATTGAAGTAACCAATTCCCATAAGGATAAAGTACCAGAGCATTTTATTCGAAAGCAGACACTAGTAAATGCCGAGCGTTACATTACTCCTGAACTAAAGGAAGTTGAAGAGAAAGTATTATCAGCGGAAGAGCGTAGTAAAACTTTAGAGTTTGAGCTTTTTGAAGAGGTTCGATTGTATGTAGCTGAGTTTGCTGATGAAATACAACAGATTGCTCATGCACTAGCCGAAATTGACTGTATTCAATGTTTTGCTGAAGTAGCTTTTAAGAATAACTATGCCAAGCCGGATGTTCGTGACTCGGAGGAAATAGACATTGTAAAAGGTCGGCACCCTGTAGTAGAAAAGTCACTCCCTCTTGGTGAACCATTTATCCCAAATGATATTCAATTGAGTAATGGTGATCAGCAGATCATGATTATTACTGGGCCGAATATGGCGGGTAAATCTATCATCTTACGTCAAACAGGTCTGATTGTATTGATGGCTCAGGTGGGAAGTTTTGTGCCTGCTGAATCAGCAATTATTGGAATGGTGGATAAGATATTTACTAGAGTGGGAGCTTCAGATAATCTGGCGGCAGGCGAAAGTACGTTTCTTGTTGAAATGAATGAAGCGGCGAATATCTTAAATAATGCCACTCCAAGGTCTCTAATCCTTTTAGATGAAGTAGGGCGAGGCACGAGTACTTTTGATGGATTAAGTATCGCATGGTCGCTGGCTGAGTATTTACATAATCAATCATCGGTAGCCGCAAAGACGCTATTTGCTACGCATTATCACGAGTTGAATGAGTTGGAGCAAATGTACGATCGCATCAAAAATTTCAATGTTCAGGTCAAAGAACATGAAGGGAAAGTGATCTTTCTACGTAAGCTAGTTAGAGGGGGTGCCGATCATAGTTATGGGATTCAAGTTGCAAATATGGCTGGTTTACCTGCAATGGTGATTGATAGAGCTAAAGTGATTCTCAAGAATTTGGAAAGCCACAGTTTAGATATCACCAATAAAAATGGCGCGATTGAAGAACAGGCTGGTAATAAAAAAGCGGCGGCTGAAAATCTATCTTCAAAAATCGAAAAACAGGACGAAGTGGAGCAAATGAATTTATTTGCCACTCATGTAGATCCGAGGCTAGAAACGGTTCTTAATAAACTTGAAGCGACCGACCCAAATAGAATGACTCCTATTGAAGCGTTGATGCTTTTAACAGAGTTGAAAAAACTTGTAGACCACTGAAACAGAATCAAGAATTAACACACCCCTAAATCCCCTCTCTAGAGGGGACTTTTTTAAATGCTTTATCAAAGCTAATATCAATAGAACATGAAACCCCAAGGTGGATTGCCTACTGCATTTTGTAATTGAACCATCTGAGTAATTCCGAAAATCAATGATAAGATCATTCCACTTACTATGATATTTCTAATTACAACCTTCATTAATCACTTTGTTTTTAGTCCCCTCTAGAGAGGGGATTTAGGGGTGTGTCAGAAGTTGATAACAAGCTATATTAAGCTAGAATGCCAAGAAGAAAGATAATACCATATAACCCGGCGCTTAAAGAACTTGCTAGAAAACTTCGTAATAATGCTACTAAAGCTGAACGAGTTCTATGGCATTCTCTGAGCGGTAAACAATGTTTTGGGTATGATTTTCATCGCCAAAAACCGATTGGGAATTATATAGTTGATTTCTTTTGTCAGGAATTAATGCTGGCCATTGAAGTTGATGGTGTGTCTCATAATCAGGAATCAGCCCAAATTAAAGATCGACAAAATGAAGAATTTCTAAATAGCATTGGAATAGCAGTACTAAGGTTTCAGGATTCTGATATATATCCTGAAAATAGAGATGCTTTAAGAGCCATTGAGGAGTATGTGATAGAATTTGAGAAATTAAACAAGGTTGACACACCCCCAACCCCTCTAGAGAGGGGATGACTAACTTTTCAAAGAATAGTTTTTATTACAAAAATAAGTAGCATGATTACTTTTATTGAGATTATAAAATTGTGTTTTTAGGAGTGAGGCTTTGAAAACATCTGCCAAGTATATAGCGGATCGAATTCGACTGATGATTGCCACTAAGCAATTTCAGGTAGGAGAGGTATTGCCATCTACTCGAGAGTTGGGACAACAGCTAGAAGCGAGTTTTCATACCGTTCGAAAAGCCTATCACGTACTCGCAGATGAAGGACTCATAACTAGTGAGCCTGGCCGCGGATTTGTAGTGAATCGTCAATCTCCTATGCTTGATAAGGCACAGCGTTTGGAAATTGGTGGAGAGAAAATACAATCGCTCGTTGAAGAATTGGTAGGTTATGGCCTAGATGATGCAGAAATAGAGATCCTATTTCAAGAGCAATTGGACTTTATGGAATGGCCTGATCGTATTCAATCGTGTGCAAGTGTGGGTGAGAATAATGAAATGGCATCGATGCTTTCCAGTGCTATCAAAAAACAAATCGGTGTTAAAAGTAAAACACTTTCTTTAGACGAGTATGATAATGCTGCTAAGTACGATGCGCTATTTGTACCTATAAAGTTTGTGCATCAATTTCGAAGTCTGTCAGAGTCCATAATGATTATACCCATTGTGTATATGTACGACCCTGAGATCCTTTACCAAATTAGTGAACAAGCAGGAATTCAAACTATCGGCTTAGTTACCGCTGATGAAGAAAGTATTCCCAAAATCATAAACGAATTAAAGCAATCTATTCCATTCGAAGGGTCCTTTGTTGCTGGAAGTATTTACGGGCGCTCACTACCATTATTCGTTAGAGATACCGATTTAATTCTCTATACCCAAGGGAGTGCTCGGCTCGTGGAGCAAAAGGTACCTATAAAAAATAGAATTCGATTAGATTATAGATTAGCTGATCGAAGTGCAGAAATGATCCGCGCTGAGTTGTGGGATCAATAATAGAAAGATTGATAAGCGGTTTTACCGTTGAAAAGAGAATTCATTGAAGATTAAGAAAACGATATCCAAAGCCATTTCGGCCATTCAGAAAGAGATTGAAGCAGTTAGGGAAACCCCGTCTAATGATGTGCTCATGAATGGAGCCAGAGAAAGCAAAGGCTCACATTACGTATATGTGTTTGAGACGAATAACCACGGACTGCGTTTCGCAGAAGAGATTCGAGCGAAGTTAGATAGCAAAGAACTCAAAGTGACGGAGCTGGAATTTAAAGACGGGAAAATTTGGTTGGAATTCCCTGAAGATTGTGGCGCAGCTATCGATGAAGTGTATCTGGAATGGGAGAATGATTTTGTGCTCAAGAAGATGGAAGAGCATTTAATGACTTTAGAGGATAAGGCCAAAGAAGTCCCACAACTTGAAGCACTTTTGAAACCCGCTCATAGTTTCGAAATGAAGTCGTCGGATCAAGCTATAAGCACGGATGGTATTCGAAATGCTTCCCAAACAGAAGCGATTCAAAAAGCCGTTGAAAATAACATATTGTACGTGTGGGGACCTCCAGGTACTGGTAAAACGGCCACTTTGGGGTTTATTACCGCAAACTTATTGAAGCAAGAAAAGCGGGTATTATTTGTTTCTAATACCAATCGAGCGGTGGATGTTGGTTTGATAAATACCGTGCAGGCACTAGAGGAAATTGATCCTGATTTTGACTTACAGCAAACAACTCGATTTGGAGATGCAGCTCTTGAGGATGACCGTTTGGAGTCGTTGTTGTTTGAGCATCAGGTGAAGAAGAAGCTAGATAGCAAGAAAGCCCAAGCCATTGAATTAAGTACAACTTTAGATCAATACAATGCCCTTCAAGAAAAGATAGATGAGATGATGGTGGACGGTGAAGAAGTACCGCAATCATTGGATCTACAATGCCAGCTATTGGGTGAAAAAGTGGATCGAGAAGGTGGAGTAGAAGTTCTACAAGATAAAATCGATCGACTGCTCAGTCTCAATGAACGTTACGAGCTAAAGAAAAAGCAATTGGTAGCAACCACGATGGCCAAAGTATGCACCTCGGAGCTGTTTTTTAATATCAGCTATGATGCAGTAGTAGTGGATGAGGCTTCAATGGCAGGCATCCCGTATTTATTACTGATGGCAGCCAAGAGTAAGAAACATCTGATCATTGCAGGCGATCCTATGCAGTTGCCACCCATTGCACTCAATAACGATCCGGATGCTCGGGCTTTTCTCGAACAAGACATATTCAGTTTTGTATCAGGGGCCGAAACGACCGAGCAGTTATTTGAATGGCATGATGATCACCCTGACTTTACCTGTTTTTTTGATACTCAATATCGCCTTCGTTCCGACCTCGCTGGGGTAATCAGTTCTGTTTTTTATGATGGCCGTTTGAAAAATGGTGCGATCATCGAAGAACAAGGAAAGGGAAGTAGTTCGGTGGCTTTGGTAGACTCATCGAAGTATGGACCACATATAGAGCAAGATCAAACAGAGCGTGGCTTTAAACCAAGTAATCATGTGCACCTTAAATTGATTGAGCAAAGCGTACGAAAACTCACTCTAAAGTATGCCGACGACAGTATTGGGGTGATAGTTCCCTTCCGCAGTAGTGTGTATACTGTGCGCAATCATTTGCGGGAAGAAGGCTATCGTTATGTAGAAGTAGGTACCATTCACACCTTTCAAGGACGAGAGAAGGAAGTAATTATCTTTGATACTGTGATGAGTGGTGAATTACAAAATGGAAGCCTAAGGCATTATTCCGTTCGCCCTTTTGATGAAACGAAGAACGGCTTAAGTGTTCCACGATTGTTAAATGTAGCTTTTTCACGTAGTAAACAGCTATTAGTAATTATAGCAGATATGAATCATGTGGAGCGAATTTATGGCAATAAGTTCCTTGGAAAGCTACTTGGGTCGATAAAAGAAATTTCTTTGTAAAAAGGGTTGATATATAATCTGATTTGGTCGTATATTTGTGGCCCTTTCGGGAACGGAAGGAAATTTACTGAAAAGCGAGAATAGCTCAGTTGGTAGAGCACAACCTTGCCAAGGTTGGGGTCGCGAGTTCGAGTCTCGTTTCTCGCTCATTTTCAAGCCTCTTAGATTTATCTAAGGGGCTTTTTTTATGGGTTTTATTTTTTCGGCGAGCAATGGCCGATCCGATGGGTGTGGGCATTGTTGCTTTGAATTTAGTTTGTAGCTCGGTCATCCATCGGACGGGCAATCCGCCCGATGGGGTTCCCTGGCCTTCCAGAGGGGAGTTAGGCTTTTATTCGAATTCAGCTAGCATGATCCAATGGATCGCCCATCGGATCGATGATGGAGGCTTAGATTCTTTGAATTCATCTGGTAGCTCGTTCATCCATCGGACGGGTAATCCGCCCGATGGGGTTCCCCGGCCTTCCAGAGGGGAGTTAAGCATTCTTCCGAATCTAGCTAAGTACAATCCGATGCATTGCCCATCGGATCGATGGTGGGTCTTTGTTGCTTTGAATTCATCTGGTAGCTCGGTCATCCATCGGACGGGCAATCCGCTCGATGGAGCTATGTGGCATTTAAGAAACCGATGAGTGGAAAGGAAATAAGATCATTACACCATAGCATCTCACATCTTCTCTTCGTTTCTTTGGCGCTATGGAAAAAAGAATCCCCTCCCACATTTTACCTGTAATCGTTATAGCACAATTTGCGGGGACTTCCTTATGGTTTGCAGGGAACGTGGTGGTACCAGATTTAATCACTGAACTAGGGGTCGACCAATCCTTTATAGGATTTATAACAATGGCAGTTCAGGCTGGTTTCATTTTGGGCACGCTGGTTTTTGCAGCATTAAATATGGCGGATCGTTTTTCACCGGTTAAGGTATTTCTACTTTGTGCGCTGGCGGGATCCTTGGCCAATTTTTCCTGTATATGGGCAACAGGTGTTTCTGAAGTAATTACGGCAAGAGTACTCACAGGATTTTTCTTAGCTGGTATCTATCCAGTGGGGATGAAAATTGCTGCTGATTGGCATGTGAAGGGTCTAGGAAAAGCATTGGGTTATCTTGTAGGGGCATTAGTGTTAGGTACCGCTTTCCCTCATTTATTAAAGTTTCTGGGTAGTGACTGGCCTTGGAAGTTTGTAATGGCTGGAACCTCTATTCTTGCATCATTAGGAGGGATATTGCTATTCCTAACCGTACCAAATGGACCTTTTAGAAGTACAGGCGGGGTGTTTACACCAAAAGTGTTATTTGAAGCATTCAAAGATAAAAACTTCCGCTCTGCAGCATTTGGATACTTTGGGCATATGTGGGAATTGTATGCTTTTTGGGCATTTATTCCTGTATTATTGATGGCTTACATACAACTTCATTCCGAAGTAGAATGGTCAATATCTCTGTATTCTTTTTTAATAATTGGAGTAGGAGCCGTGAGTTGTGCCATTGGTGGTTATTTTGCCTATCGCTTTGGAAGTAGAAAAGTAGCATTGATATCACTAGTGGTGTCTGGATTGTGTGGCTTTCTAATCCCCTTCACATTTGTCGGAAGTCCAATACTATTTATGCTGCTACTGTTTATATGGGGAATTTTCGTCATCCCAGATTCGCCACAGTTTTCGACCCTCGTTACTCGATCTTCAAATCCCGCTTATGTAGCAACCGGTTTAACCATTGTGAACAGTATTGGTTTCGCCTTAACTATTGTGAGCATTCAAATTATCAATTCACTGTGGACGTCTACACAAAGTCCGTATATATTCTGGATATTAGTATTCGGACCAATATTCGGAATCGTCCATATATCTCGATATCACGAAGAGAATTAATACCTTTTACAAGAATGTAAGCAATGTATTGAATGACAAAGCATAGGACTTTGTTAAGACCACAGAATAACCAAAAATTTAAAAGAGGAAATTATGCCAGATAAAAAAGCATCCGCCGTTTGGAACGGAGATCTTAAAAGTGGAAATGGAACTGTAGAAGTAGAAAGTGGAGCATTCGAAAGCTCCTATACTTTTGCCTCTCGTTTTGAGCAAGGGGAAGGAACGAACCCAGAAGAGTTGATTGGTGCTGCACATGCAGGTTGTTATTCGATGGCTCTATCAAATGAACTTCATTCGGCAGGCCATGAATCAAATAGTGTAGATACTAAAGCGGTAGTTACACTAGAAACAGTTGATGGTGCACCAACCATAAGTACAATCAAGTTGACTGCCGTTGCCGATGTGCCAGGCATGGATGAGTCGGAGTTTCAGAAAATTGCAGAAGCAACTAAAGATGCTTGCCCAGTTTCGCGCGCATTAAAAGCGGTGAATATTGAATTAGAAGCAAGTTTAAAAAACTAAGCTCCTGTATTTACTCAATTATAAAAGCCCTTCAGAAGTTCTGGAGGGCTTTTTTTATGGAGTTGTAATATTTAGATAAGAAATAAGACATTCTATTAATGAATGATGAGTATTAAACGATAATCCTTATTATTACATAGGTTTCAAAAAAGCTAAGGGGAAAATAATGAGGAAAGTGCTACGAATTGCATTCGTGGTATTGCTGTACGTGTTCATTTCAACAGGGATAATGGCACAATCAGTGAAGCACAATGCTTCGCTAGATACATCGTATGTAGTGAATTTATTGGATGAGTTATCCAATGAGATTAATAAAGGGAATATAGAACTAGCCAAGCAGAAGGCTAGAGAAGCAAAATCCATTTCTATAGAGATTGATTTCGATGATGGTATTGTAAGGTCTGAATTGACTTTAGTTGATGCCTACCTCACAGAAAAACTACTCGATTCTGCTGAAACCCTTATCCAACATCTTATCCTTACACATCCTGAAAGTAAGTACCGCGCAAGGATGCATAATTTTGAAGCGGTAGCCTATAATTATAGAGAGAATAACATTGAGGCTATTAACGCTTTCAATCAAGCTGAGAAATATTTAGATCGCGTACCTGCTGAAAGTAGAGATAGAATGGGAGCAGGAATCACGATGAACAGAGCTTCTTCCTATATGAAAATAGGGGATAGAATTTCTGGATTCGAAAGCTATTTATCTTCGTTACGCTTTGCTGAACAATCAGGAGATACACTCATTTTGATCATTGGGTTAAACAACCTCGGTGATAGCTATACAAACTTTAAAGAATTTGATAAAGCGGTCTTTTACCTAGAAAGAGCGCTAACTCTCGTTGAAGAAAAAGAACTTGATAGCGAGCGATTACGCATCTTGATGAACCTGGCCAATGCTAAAACAGGTCAAGAAGAATATTCGGAAGCAGAATCCTTGTACAAAGAAGCATTGGAGCTTCATAAAAAGGTCCGCCAAAATATCCCGCCCTATCAGATTCTATTCAATATGGGAAAGCTATATGTAGATATGGGCGAATATGATCAGGCCTATGAGTATTTAAGTGAATCGTTAGAGTATTGTGTTACATTAAATATTCCACAAGGGATCTACTTCAATCAATTTGGCTTGGGCCAGCTATATTTCTTTCAAAAAGATTACCCAAAAGCGATTGATTGGCTCAAAAAAGCTTATGTACAAGCTGAAATGATAGGCAGTTTGCCAATGATTCAAGATGCAAGAGAGTATTTATATGAGTCATATAAATTAAATGGGGCTTATAATGAAGCATTGGTTGTTTATGAAGAGTTTGTTCATGTAAATGATAGCCTTAAGGAAGTAGAGTCGAATAGTAAAATTGCGGAATTTAGAAGTGAGCTGGAGTTAGATCGGCAAACAGAGTTAAATCGACTGCTTGAGGAAAAACAGCATGAACAAGAGGCTCGTTTAGAAATACAATTTATATTGATTTTAGCGGCATCTATTGTGATTGCGCTCATTTTTATACTTCTGATTCAGAGTTATAGAGCTACTCGAAAAATGGAAGAGTTGAATGCTCAACTACAGAATCAAAAAGAGGAGCTTGAACAAGTAAGTAAAACGAAAGACAAGCTTTTTGCCATCATTTCTCATGATCTCCGCTCTCCATTATCGTCCATGCAAGGGTTGCTTTATCTCATTAACTCTGATCATCTCACCTTATCAGAGATTAAGGATTTGGTGAAGAATATTGAGCCTACTATGCGGAAGAATGTGGATACGATGGAGAACTTGCTCGCATGGGCACGTGAACAATTAAGTGGTGTTAAACTTTCCATCGACAACATAAATATTCAGCCGGTAGTGGAAGGAGTTATTGATAATCACTCTCTTCAAATTGAAGCCAAGAATATAGAAGTACATCAACAATATACCGTTACAAATGCACTTGCAGATAGCAACGCATTACGATTGGTGGTACGTAATTTAATCACGAATGCGATTAAGTTTACCCCAAAGGGAGGGAATATATTTATTCAATCCATTGAGGACTCTGAGGATGATAATATGGTTAGATTCAGCATCAAAGACACGGGAATAGGGATTCCAGAAAGCATGAGAGACACTTTATTCAAACCCTTTTCAGAAACCCGAAGAGGAACTGCTCAAGAAAAAGGGAGTGGCTTCGGGCTTAGTATCTGTAAAGAATTTGTTGAACGTATGAATGGAAGTTTGACTTTCGAATCAAAAGAAAACGAAGGCAGTACATTCATTATTAAACTTCCAAAAAGCTCTTAATCATTAATCTTAAGATCTTTGGCAAGCTCTTTGTCTTTGCTTGTTCTCCAAATAAACTGATCTAAGAAATAATGATGAAGTGCAAAGCCTAATAATAGTGCTTGCAGTAATCGATCGGTTCCAAAGTCAGCAAACATCATTTTTTTACTGGTAATCATAACGGGGATGCAGCCCGGGTGTACTTCAAAGGTACAACCAATAACTCGGAAGATGACCCCCATAGCAACCGCGGTTAGGATATAGCGTGGGAGCGATTTGGTAAGTTTAGCCGACCAACCAAACTTACTTGGGTCTTTGCTTTTCTTGTATCTGTTTTTGTGATGGAACCACACAATTGCATGGTATTGTAAATCATGAAAGATGGTTACGAAAGCACCGAATCCAAGTAAGCCTGCTGTTAATACCGCATCCGAATAGCAGATAAAAATATGCAAGGGTATAACAGCTAATAAGAACAATGCTTTTGGTAAGCTTACATGTTTACCTTGGCGCACAAGTACTACCTGACGCACGATATACACGATGGCTAAGGTGCCAATAATAGAGAGTGTAGTTACCGATACTAGTTGAACTGCTGAAATCCCAAGTGTGCTTTCAATGGAAGTTAAAACGGGAGCAATAAGGGTGTTCGTTTCTGGAAATCGAACGATAAATACTACAAATGGGAGTAACAACCCTGTGTAAAGAAGAGAAGAGTCTAGGTAGTAATCCCATTTAACGTCTTCTTTATTCTTTTTCTTATACAGAGCTAGAAAGCCATAATGTTGACGAACTACGTGCCAGTAAGCCCATAACCCAAATAGGGTAGTAAAAAGAATCCATGGGGTCTCATAGTTAGCAGAGCCATTGTTGTACAGCAAATAAGCAGAGAGGATAGCAATAGGGCCTGCTAGGAACCACAGTAAACTCCAAAGCAACAACTTCTTACGTTGTTTGAATTCTTGCTTGTCTAGATAAGTGCGGCTATAAGTTCCAAAGAAGTGGGGGCTGTCGATAAATGCTACCCAGAAAAACCAAATAGTTACCATATCCCAGCCTAGCCCGGCATACATAAACATGAGTAAGTACCCGCCTAAGGCACCACCTATAAACCAAATTAAGTCGGTCTTTTTATCAATAATCCAATTGGTGTTATACCAAGTTGAAGAAGCAGGTGCTGCTACATTTGTTGCCATAAATCCACACTTTTAAATTTTCGTCAAGTATAGTTAGTTGCCTCATTAATAGGAAATATAGCTTTAAGAAATAGGCCTTAAAATCTATGTTTGAAAAAATACATCAAGAAGTTTTGTTTAAACCATATCTAATTCAAAATTCCGATTATCATTTGTTATCTTAGTACACTTCAAGAATCAATCAAATTCGGAGCATTATTAATGAGCGATAAACCTCGCGAGTATTGTGGCATTTTTGGGATCTTTGATCATCCTGAAGCAGCCCTTGCCACGTACTATGGTCTGCACTCTCTACAACACCGCGGCCAAGAATCGGCTGGAATTGTAACTAGCTACTACGACGAAGAAAAAGGCAGAAATATCATGCCTTCATACAAAGATTTTGGACTTGTGTTGAATGTATTCAACAAGCCAAAAATCATGAACAAGATTTTAAAAGGTCGTTCAGCTATTGGTCACAATCGTTATTCAACTTCGGGTTCTTCAAAAAACCCAGCGAATATCCAGCCATTTAGAGTTCATTATCGTAGTGGGAACATCGCCATTGGTCACAATGGGAACCTCTCAAATGCTAAGCAAATTCGTGATCGCTTTAGAAAAGAAGGGGTGATTTTCCAAAGTACCTCCGATACAGAGCTCATTCTTCATTTGATATCGCATAGTATCAAACAAGATCAGATGGGGCAGATCATGGATGCTCTTCATCAAATTGAAGGTGCATACTGTTTAGTGCTTCTTACCGATGATAAATTGATTGCAGTTCGCGACCCAAATGGTTTCAGACCATTAGCCTTGGGCAAGAAAGATGGTAAGTTCTGTGTAGCTAGTGAAACGTGTGCCTTTGATATCAACGACGCTGAATACATTCGTGATATCGAGCCAGGTGAAGTTGTAGTAATTGATAAAGAAGCTACCGAGAAAGGGGAAGTGAAATCGTATTTCATAGAGCCTAAAGCAGGTACCCAAACAAGTCAGTGTATTTTTGAATATGTATACTTCTCGCGCCCAGATAGTATGATTTTTGGGGAGATGGTAGATAAGATTCGTCGTAATCTTGGTAAAGCTTTAGCCAAAGAGCACCCAATTGATGAAGTAGTTTCCAACATGGATGCCGATAAAAAACCGGTTGTTATTTCCGTTCCGGATTCGAGTAATACAGCGGCCATTGGTTATGCCAACGAGAACTTAAAAATGGGCAAGGAATGTAAGTATGATATCGGCTTAATCCGTAATCATTATGTTGGCCGTACCTTTATTTCTCCCGGACAAAAATCTAGAGAGCAGAAAGTTCGCACCAAGTTTAATCCAGTTCGTGGGGTAATTGAAGGCCGTTCTGTTATCATCGTTGATGATTCTATTGTTCGCGGTACAACTTCCCGTTACTTAGTGGATATGATTCGTGCATGTAACCCGGCAGAAATTCATTTCTTAGTAAGTTCACCACCTATTATCAGTCCATGTTATTACGGGATGGATTTCCCAACTCCTGAAGAGTTAATAGCGAATAAGTTTGATCGGAATGTGGAAAAAATCGCTGAAGAAATCGGTGTTGATAGCTTAAGATATCTCTCTGCCGATGGGCTTGTAAATGCTGTAAAGGAAGCGAATGTTTCTGAAAATGACTACTGTACGGCATGCTTTACAGGTAACTATCCTGTACCCGTTAATTTTGGTGTAGAAAAAGAAGAAAATGAACTTGTTTAATGGCAAAGCTACTTTTGTAACTAGTGCCACTAAAATTGAAGAGTGCCCAAAAGCCGATCTACCCGAAGTATGTTTTGCGGGACGGTCGAATGTTGGGAAGTCTTCGCTTATCAATGCGATTGTAAATCGTAAGAATATAGCTCGTACGTCTAATGTGCCGGGTAAAACCCAACAGATGAATTATTACCGCATTGGTGATGATTGTTATTTTGTTGATTTGCCAGGCTACGGGTACGCTAAAGTGCCTCAGAAAGAGCGCGAACGTTGGGGGAGGAATATCCGTAAATACCTAACGGAGCGAGAAACACTTCACCTTGTTATACATGTGGTAGACGCAAGGCACGAACCAACTGCCCTAGATCAAGATTTTTTCTATTGGCTGGCTTCAAACGAGATGCCATTTTGCGTACTCCTTTCCAAAGGGGATAAGCTTTCGAATAATAAATTGGCCCAATCTCGAAAAAAAGTGAAAAACATTTTAGCTGAAATGAACATTGAAGTTCCAATCATTGCATATTCAGCCAGCAGCCGAAAAGGTATTCCCGAGATTCAAAAACTCATCACAGAATTCATCGACCCAAAAGAATAAAAACTATGTCATATAAAGTTCTACTCCTCGATAATGTAGACCCAATTTGCGGAAATATATTTAATCAACGAGGGGTAGACGCTCATCAGCCCGGTAAATTAACGGAGGATGAGTTAAAGGCATGTATCGGTGAATACGACGCCATGGTAGTACGAAGTGCAACTACCATCACTGCAGATTTACTCAATCACGCTACAAATCTAAAGGTAATTGGTAGGGCAGGCGTGGGTGTTGATAACATCGATATCAAAGCTGCTACATCGAAGGGTATTCTTGTAATGAATACTCCCGATGGTAACACCATTTCTACAGCAGAACATACGTGTGGAATGCTTATAGCATTGGCCCGAAATATTCCTACAGCTGTAGCAACGGTAAAAGCGGGAGGTTGGGATCGTAAGAAGTACATGGGCACTGAGGTGCATGGAAAAACCTTGGGGATTGTTGGTCTAGGTAAAATTGGATCGGAAGTTGCTCGAAGAATGATTGCATTTGGTATGGAAATCATAGCCTATGATCCTTTTTCAACCCATGAACATGCCAATGAAATTGGAGCCAAATTAGTTGAATTAGATGAACTACTTGGGCAAGCTGACTTCTTAACGGTTCATACTCCGCTTACAGAAAAAACGAGGGGGCTGGTTTCACTTGTAAATGCTGACCGTATTAAAAAAGGGATGAAACTAGTTAATTGTGCTCGTGGAGGAATCTTCACTGAAGAAGACTTACCAAAACTGTTAGACATTGGAGTTCTAGGAGGTGTAGCCCTTGACGTATATACACAAGAACCACCAACTGAGGAAGTGTATACATACTTAAAGCATCCATCTATTATTTGTACACCGCACTTAGGTGCTTCAACAGAAGAAGCTCAGGAAAAAGTAGCCGAACAAATAGCTTCACAGATTACAGATGCGCTTGAAAATAAGAATTATAAAGGAAGCATTAATGGCAAGTCTATAGCTTTGCTTACTAACACCGAAGTACAGCCATATTTAGAGTTAGCAGAGCGATTAGGCACTCTAGCAATGCAGTTATCCCCAAATCATGCAAGTACTTTAGAATTTGAATACTCAGGAGATTGTGCTCGATTCGCAGATGTACTCACCGATGGTATTCTAAAAGGTATGCTTTCGAATTATGTTGATGATACCGTGAACCTAATCAATGCACGTTATTACGCCGACGAGCGTGGATTGAATATCAAAGAAGTGACTACAGCCAAGGGTAAAACGTTTAATGACTTAGTAACCATTCGTTTTGAAAAAGAATCGGACTACCAAAGTATTTCAGCGGCCGTTTTTGGGAGCAACGATTATCGCATCGTTCAGATCAATGAATATGGAATCGAGCTTCGTTTAGAAGGAGATATTTTGCTTTATCAGAACCAAGATGTGCCAGGAATGTTGGCTTCAGTAAGTGGGGCACTAGCTGCAAATAACATTAATATTGGTGCATTAGGATTGGGTAGATCTGAAAAAGGCTCGAGTGCTATAACCGCCTTGAATGTAGATAAAGTCTTGGAAGATCAAGAAGTGCAGAACATCGCTGGTTTAGAAGGAATTCGAAACCTAAGATATATCAGCTTTAGCTGAAATCACCGTCTTTATATCTCTGAATGAGTTTCTCCTCATTCACACGTTTGAACGGAACTAGATTATCTTCGGATGTAGAGGCGATGGTCATTTCTCGCTTTCCCAAAGCACCTCGGGTTTTGGCAACATACCACCCTGCATAAGCCATGGCTGCTCGGGCTTTACTTGCTGCACAGTAAGTAGTTAGAGTACATGTAGGTGCAGAAAAGCTTTTTAAAGTCTCAAATGTATTGGATGTCCACAATTCATCGTTCACTTCAGGAGAGAATGGATCATGAAAAATGAAACTAGCTGCTACTTCATTGAACTGGAATTGGCTAAATGGGCCATAATACACATGAAGAAACACATCTAAGTCAGGAAGTAGTTTAAAGCTATTCATTCCCGCTTTTAGAGATTTAAAAACATCGGTTAGCAAAGGAGTGAGTAACGTGTGATGTTCTAAATCAGAAAAGTCGAATTGTGCTGCCGTATCAGAAGTAATGGGAAAAGCTTCAACAGTGTAAAAATGAATGGTAGAGGTTGATTCAGCTTCTAAACAATAGTTAAGTAAAAGTAGAAAATTTAGACCTGTTCCAAAGCCTACTTCAAGCACATTAAAATCTTGATGGTCTTGGATGCATTGCACCACCCCAGAGGTTTCAAAGAAAACCTGTTTGCTTTCGGATAAAGCCCCATTAGGGTTATGGTAGTATTGATCGAAGGCTTCTGAATAAAGAGTAGTAGATCCATCTTTTGTAGTATGGATCCGATTATTTTGTTCAGTCATTTTGGCTTATAAGAACAGTTCCATATCCAGTCTTAATATTTACTTCTGGCCCACCGTCTGCAATTTTGCCCACCAATCGCTGTTTTTTTCGGTCGCCAGAAAATGAGAAGCCAGAATGTAGATCAATTTTAGTAGCTGTAATATCCAGATTTGCTGAACTGTTTAATGGAATATGTAATTCAATTTGGCCAGCACCATTTTCAATATTTACATCAGCGTTTAGCTCATTTAACTGAAGAAAAATGGGGCCACCACCTGAAATTACCGAAACCTGCCCTCTAGTTTCAGTGGCTTTAATATTACCCCCGGTAGTTTTCATTACTAGAGCACCTGCAAAATTATCAACTATCAGATGACCTCCTAAAGATTCTAAGGTCATCGTGCCTTCCGAGTCGTTTAAGGTAATACGCCCACCTTCAGTTAAAGCCGTCGTTACACCATCAATATCTTTTAGTCTGATATTCCCACCAAGAGTATGAAGGTTGTGCTTTCCAGAGATGAAGTCCATCTCAATATGGCCACCGGCTGTATATCCAGTAATGTTGGTATTAATAGGAACAGTTAAAGTGGTTTGCAACTGAATATTAGGAGACTCAATACCTTGATTTAAGTTGAGGTCGATATTTAGTGCTTCTTTTTCAACAATTATTGTCGATTGAATAAGCTCGTCTAGATAATCTGTATTGTCGATTTGACCTGAAGCATTAATACTGATGGATGCTTTTTCAGTATCTTTACCCTGAATAATAAGCGACCCGCTTTGAGTAAGAAGGCGTGCATTTTTAAGTGTAGTAGCGTCGAATTCCTCTGTAAAAGTATAAACACCAGAGGAGATTTCGCTCCACTCACCTTTTCTAACTTTATATTCTTTATTGATTCGAATTAAGCCTTCTTCAAAATTAAATTCGATCTTGATGTCTTCTTTTTCTAGCTCTGCTAATACTTTGTCGAACTCTGCTTTTAATTCATCATTGGTTTCTTTGGGAATAAGTGCTGAAAGCTTTCTGAGTTTATCTAGATCCGCCATGGAATCTAAATTTTTGAATTCCTCCATGCTTTGAGCATCGGAAAAATCATCCACATCTATGGTAAATGAAGGGTTGGGGATATGTGGAGGCATAGGAGGTTTAGGTGGCTCCTGCAAGGTGTACTGATCATGAGTTTTTGAATCATTTTTGTTGGTAATAAATACTGCAACAAAAAAAAGAAAAAGCCCTGCAACAATGATTTCCCAAGATCTAGATTTCATGTCCTTCGTTTTAAAATATTAGTGCCGGTTACCTACGAACCTTAACCTCTAAAGTTACACATTAGAAATTTAAACCGTATTATTGGATTTACTACGAAATTAGATAGATAAAATGCACGCACGAATAAAAGAATTAGCTCTGAAATATTTCCAAGAAATGGTGGGTACCCGGAAATATCTTCATCAGCATCCAGAATTGAGTTACCAAGAATTTGAAACTACCAAGTACATAAAATCTCGGTTAGACGATCTGGGCATTCCTTACGAGAGTCCACTAGAAACAGGGTGTGTGGGCATTATTGAAGGAGCTAAGAAATCTGATCGCGTAATTGCACTTCGAGCTGATATTGATGCTCTACCCATTCAAGAAGAAGGGGATTTTAAAAAAGAGTTTTATTCGAAAGTAGAAGGAGTGGCTCATTGCTGTGGTCATGATGCACACACCTCAAATTTATTAGGTGTGGCTACCATTTTGATGGAGCTTCGTGACGAAATAGAGGGGCGAGTACTACTCGTATTTCAACCAGGTGAAGAGCGTTTGCCTGGAGGTGGTAAGCTTTTATGTGAGACTGGTTATTTGCAATCACAGAATGTAAGCGCCGTGTATGGTTTACATACTTCGCCAAGTCATGCTCCGGGAACGGTAGCAACTCGAGTTGGACCCCTTATGGCAAGTCCTGATGAAATCGAAATTGAGATAATTGGGAAAGGAGGGCATGCAGCGCGTGCTCATGAAGCTATAGACCCAATTGTATTAGCTTCCCAATTCGTTAGTGGCGTGCAAAGCATCATTAGTAGAAATGTTGATCCAACAGAATCAGCGGTTATTACTATTGGTAAAATTGAAGGAGGGACTACCTATAACATCATTCCTGAAAGTGTGAAGATGTTGGGCACGGTGCGAACTTTCAGCAAATCCACTAAAAAATTAATCGAGCAAAAACTCGAAGCCTTGTTGAAAGGTATCACTGAAGCAGCTGGTGGCAGTTATACCTTTAAATTTAAACAAGGGTACCCAGCAGTAATTAATTCAGAGCAAGAAGCGCTTAATGTACTTGAGCAAACAAATGCTTTGTTCGGGGAAGATGCAGTTATTGATTTGGAACGCCCAAGTATGGCTGGCGAAGACTTCGCCTTCTATCAAGAGCATTTTCCAGGAGCATTTTTCTTTGTAGGTAGTGGAAGTGAAGAATCCGATTCTACCTATGTGTGGCATCACCCAAAATACAATGTGGATGATCGTTTCTTCTTAACGGCAGCCCCACTCATGGCTTCATTAGTATTAAATACAAAGTAACCGATGACAGGGCAAAACAGATCGTATTGGGAAGAAGAGCTCTATAATCAAAAATATGATGTGGTCATCATAGGGGCGGGACTTACCGGTATGTCGGCTGCTTATTTTTATAAACTCAATCAGCCCAATAAAAAAGTACTGGTGCTAGATCGTGGCATTTTCCCCATAGGAGCAAGTACACGCAATGCTGGATTTGCTTGCATCGGTAGTGTGGGGGAGTTGAAGAGTGATCTTGAGTTAGAAGATAAGTCGGCCGTAATGCAAAGAGTGAAAAGCCGATATGCTGGGCTAAACCTTCTTCGAGAGACCATTGGTGATGAAAATATGGACTACGGTAGTGTAGGCGGTTGGGAGATTTTCACAGAGCAAAGCGAGTATGACCAAGTGGCGGAGTTTGTGCCTCAATTAAATGAGTGGATGGAACAAACTATTGGAGAAGAAGAGGTTTATAAGCTTGGAGAGTATCAGGGGTATAAAGGGATTTTCAATAGAGTTGAAGGGCTTTTACATCCCGGGAAGGCATTAAAAACACTTCATCAAAAAGCAATTAATGTAGGGGTGGAGTTTCGTTGGGAAACAGAAGTGAATGCTATCTCAGAAGATCGAAAATCAATTAGCTTAGCTAATGATTGGATTATAGCATGCGAACAATTACTAGTGGCAACGAATGCCTTCAGTAAAAATCTTTTGCCAGATCTAGAAGTAACTCCAGGTAGAGGATATGTATTCATCACAAAGCCAATAGACCACTTATCTTGGAAAGGCACCTTCCACGTGGATGAAGGGTATATTTATTTTAGAAATCTAGGGGAAGACAGATTGTTGTTGGGTGGAGCACGGAATCAAGCTAAAAGTGAAGAAGAGACCGTGAATTTTGGAATCAATCCATCCATTAAAGCTCATTTAATTGAGTTTGCCAATGATGTACTCCAATTACCGAATGGTTGGAAAATCGACCGTGAGTGGTCGGGAATTATGGGTTTCACTCCATCAAAAGCTTATAAGCTAGAGCCTATAGGTGATCAAGCTTTTATTGCCGTTGGTTTAAGTGGAATGGGGGTTGCTTTAGGTATGCAATTGGGCAGAGATGTCGCTAAGCTTATGAGGCAGAATGGTTAATGTGCGAATGAAATTCTCGATATATTTCAACGAATTCACTTAACATCATCGCGGTTGCACCCCAAAGTGGTACTTCATGTACTTCCCATAATGGCACTTTATAGTTTATTTCTCGCAGGTTCCAATCTTCAGTTCTATTGATTTCATCTTTCAAAAACATCGAAATTGGAACTGTAAAAATTTCATCTACTTCGTTAGGGTTTGCACAAAACTCTTGTTCAGAATGAAGGAAGCCTACAATAGGGGTTACTAAATGCTCTGAATGGTTAATATACAATGGCGATAAGCTACCTATTGTTTCTACATTATCCATTTGTAAGCCAATTTCTTCATGGGCTTCGCGAATGGCTGTTTCCTCAAAACTTTCATCACCTTCACGCCCTCCGCCAGGAAAGCTGATTTGCCCAGCGTGCTTTATACCTGATGCTCTTAGGGTAAATATGATTTCAAGTTCATCCTTCCAAGTAATTATGGGAACAAGAACACTGCTATTCCTAAAATTCTGGTCTTTCGGAGAATAAGCAAGCCTTCCAGATTTTTCATGTTCTGGAATAGGACGCATTAAATTTTGAGCGTTTGCTCCTGGTAGAGATTGTTGCAGCCGTTGAATTAAAAAAGTCTTGAAATCTTTCATGGTGAGGAAAGTAACAAAACTGAATTAAGATTAGTTGTTCTTTTTAAGGTTTTAGCAAACAAGATTAGTACCCCACTTTCTATTAAATATTCGTACTTTTAGAGGTTCGAGAAACGGAACGGAATGGTATTCACGCCCACCTCGGTTTGAGTCAAAAGATTATTAATTGAACGATTATTTAAATATGACAAAGAAATACAACGTCTACGGAATTGGAAATGCTTTAGTAGATATCGATGTAGAAGTTAAAGAAGAGTTTTTGAACGAGCATGGTATTGCTAAAGGGCTTATGACTTTAGTAGACGAAGAGACACAGTTTCAGTTGTTGGGAGCTATCAACAATAAGAGTGTTGGTAAAAAGTCAGGTGGTTCTGCGGCTAATACTGTAATGGCGGTGTCTCAATTCGGCGGCAAAGCATTTTACTCCTGTAAAGTAGCTAACGATGAGTTCGGCGATTTTTACTTGAATGATTTGTCGAATGCTGGAATTGCAACCAACCTCGACAACGCTGATCGTGAGGATGGAATTACTGGTAAGTGCCTAGTGATGGTTACAGACGATGCCGACCGTACCATGAATACTTATTTAGGCATTACGACGTCTTTGTCTGTTGCAGAGGTTAATGAAGAAGCCATTAAAGCTTCAGAGTATGTTTATTTAGAAGGTTACCTCGTTGCATCGCCAACTGCTTTTGAAGCGATGAAGCTTACCAAAAAAATCGCTGAAGAGAATGGCGTTAAAACGTCTATTACACTTTCAGATCCGTCAATAGTAGAAGGATTTAAAGCTCCATTTAGAGAAGTGATTGGTGATAGTGTTGACTTATTATTCTGTAATGAAGAAGAAGCGATGGTATTTACAGAGTCATCAGATGTGATGGATGCTCGTGAAAAGCTAAAAGAAGTAGCTAAGCGATTTGTTATTACCCAAGGTAAAAACGGGGCTATGATTTTTGACGGCGATACCTTTGTTGATATCGAGCCATACCAAGTAAATGCTGTTGATACCAACGGAGCAGGCGATATGTTTGCAGGTACATTTTTATATGGAATCACCAATGGCCATAGCTATGCCGGCTCAGGTAAATTAGCTAGTCTTGCATCTTCAAAAGTCGTTTCTCAATTCGGTCCAAGACTCAGTAATACCGCTATTCAAGATATTTTGAAGGATATGCGATGAGTGGAATTGAAATTTTAGGCTGGACGGGTTTTGCAATCCTGATAGGGGCTTGGATCCCTCAGACACTTCAAACCATTAAGGCAGGTAAAACGGACATAAGCCTCGCGTTTATTTTGATGTATGTTTCTTCAAGTTTATTACTCACAGTTCATTCTGTGCTCATAAACGAACTAGTTTACATCGTCTTGAATGGGATGTTAACCGTAGGAAGTGCCATTAATCTTTACTATAAATTATTTCCGAGAAAAGATGCTGAATAGAGTCATACTCGCCACTAGAAATAAAAATAAAATTGAAGAGATGAGAGCCATTTTGGCTCCGCTTGGTATCGAATTAGTATCAGCCTTAGATATCCCTGATTTAGTAGATGTAGTTGAAGATCAAGATACCTTAGAAGGCAATGCACTTAAAAAAGCACGATATGTAAATAAGGTTACTGGAATACCAGCACTTTCTGATGACACAGGGCTAGAAGTGGAAGCATTGGATGGAGCACCTGGAGTCTATTCAGCGCGATACGCAGGGGAAGATGCTACTTATAATGACAATGTGATGAAGCTATTAGGGGCCTTGTCGGATGAGAAGAATAGAAGTGCCCAATTCAGAACAGTAATTGCCTTAGTGGATGATGATAAAGAGTATACTTTTGATGGCATTTGTGAAGGAGATATCACTCTAGATAAAAGGGGTGAAAATGGTTTTGGGTACGATCCGGTGTTTCAGCCAACAGGTTATGAAAAGACCTTTGCGGAATTAGATGCGGCAATCAAAAACAATATTAGCCATAGAGGAAGGGCTGTTCAGGCGTTTATTGAGTTTTTAAAAGACGCAGAATTGGATTAAAGGTGTAGTTCAGTTAGCTTGCCCAAATATTGAGGGTAAGTTTATTAAGGTTATGGATAGAAGAAAGTTTTTAAAGACAGGGTTGTTGGGGGGAGTACCATTTCTAACAAATGGCTGCGATTCTATAGATACAATAAAAATATCGAAGCCCATTGTGATTGCAACATGGCACACATCCGATGATGCCAATGAAGCGGCCTGGGATGTGTTAGAATCAGGCGGATATGCTTTAGATGCAGTAGAGGCAGGGGTAAAAGTAGAGGAAGCAGATCCTAATAATATGACCGTTGGTTATGGGGGAAGACCTGATCGCGAAGGCAATGTAACGCTTGATGCATGTATTATGGATGAAAAAGGCGATTGCGGTGCCGTGGTTTTTTTAAAGGATATCATGCATCCTATTTCTGTTGCTAGAAAGGTGATGGAAGAAACACCGCATATCATGTTAGCTGGTGAAGGCGCAAAGCAATTCGCATTAGAGCAAGGGTTTGAAGCGCAAAATCTATTAACGCCCAAAGCTGAACAAGCATGGCAGAAGTGGCTTAAAACTTCAGAATATAAGCCGGTAGTGAATATCGAAAATCATGATACTATTGGGATGCTCGCCTTAGATAAAGAAGGCAGACTTAGTGGCGCTTGTACTACAAGTGGTGCGGCTTGGAAAATGCACGGTAGAGTTGGAGATTCACCTATCATAGGGGCAGGTCTATTTATTGACCCAGAAGTAGGTGCAGCGTGCGCAACAGGCTTAGGGGAAGAAGTTGTGAAAACAGCAGGTAGTGCTTTGATCGTGGAACTTATGAGACAAGGAAGCACCCCAGAAGAAGCCTGTAAGGAAGCAGCTCAAAGAATAGTTGATAGGAATAAAAGAGAAAATCGAAGTTTAAAAAACACTCAAGTAGGATATATTGCTCTCAATAAAAATGGAGCCTATGGGGCTTATGGAATTCAAAAAGGTTTTAATTGTAGAGTGTACAATACCGAAGTAGGAAACCAAAGAATTGATGCAAAACATTTGATCTGATTACATATTCATGACCACAGGATTTACGCTACTTGATTACACCGTTTTAGTATTATATCTGATAGGAATTGCTGTTTTAGGATTGCGAGCATCTGGCAAGCAGACTTCAACAAGAGATTATTTTTTAGGAGGAGAAGGCATCCCGTGGTGGGCAGTTTTATTTTCAGTAGTGGCCACAGAAACTAGTACTCTTACCTTTATAAGTATACCTGCCGTAGCTTATGGCGGGAACCTCACTTTTCTTCAAATCACAATTGGATATGCCCTTGGTAGAATAGTAGTAGCACTGCTATTCCTTCCAAAATACTATGAAGGCGAGATGTATACAGCCTATCAGTTCTTGGAAAAACGATTTGGAGCTACCATGCGTAATGTGACCAGTTCTACTTTTATGGTTACACGATTATTGGCGGATGGAGTTCGTTTGTTTGCAACGGCTATACCACTAGCTATTATACTTCGATTAGGCGGTGCATTCATTGGCTGGGGCGATTTAGAACTATATCTCCTTTCTATATCTGTGATTTCTGTAATCACCTTGGTTTACACCTTTTTTGGGGGAATTAAAGCAGTTGTATGGATGGATGTAGTTCAGATGGGAATATACTTAGGGGGTGCAGTAATCGCGATGTTTGTGTTACTCAATAAACTACCTGATGGTTGGAATACCGTAAGTGCCTTCGCAGAGGAAGGGAATAAATTCCAGATTTTTAGAACCGGCTTTGACTTAAGTTTTGCCGATTTCATCGCGCAGCCATATACGATAATAACGGCTGTGATAGGGGGCGCGGTGTTCTCGTTAGCTTCGCATGGAACCGATCAGTTATTAGTTCAGCGATTACTGGCGACGGGTAATTTAAAGTCAGGCCAAAAGGCATTGATGTGGAGCGGATTGGTAGTGATGTTTCAATTTGCGCTATTTTTAGTAGTAGGTTTAATGCTATTCGCTTTCTATGAAGGCGTGACATTTACCGAGCTTGGCTTGGCTACCAATGATGAGATTTTCGCGAAATTTATAGTAGAGCAGCTTCCCGCAGGTATTTCTGGCTTAATCGTAGCGGCACTCTTTGCTGCAGCCATGAGTAGCCTTAGTTCATCGTTAAATTCGTTAGCATCTGCAACTACCTACGACCTGTATAAGCCGTACTTCGGTAAACAGAACACCGATGCGGATGATTTAAAGACGTCTCGTATTATCACATTAGTTTGGGGCGTAATCTTAACAGGTTCTGCATTTCTATTTGCGGTACTTCAACTGCAAGCGGGTGAGAGGCCAACGGTAGTTGAGCTCGGGTTAGGTATTGCTTCGTACACCTATGGTGGGTTATTAGGAGCTTTTGGTTTAGGGATGCTGTCCTCAAAAGCTAACTCGAAAGATGCTGTGATTGGTTTTTTTACTGGCTTAGTGGTGCTACTCTTCTTAGTAAAAGGGCCAGTACAGAATATTCTTCCAGGCGAAGGTCTCGCAATCGCATGGCCTCTATATACCCTAGTAGGAAGTTTGGTTGTAATTGGGGTAGGGATGACTTCTTCTAAGTTATTTGGGCAATCATCGACAAAAAAATAGGGATAGAAACGAAATTTCTATCCCTTTAAAGCTTTACTCAAAGTAAAATATCAGCTCATTTTGATTTTTCTTCTGCCCACTTCTCCGGATCATTCACCACTTCTGCGAAATCAATTCCGTCTTTTGCCGCATTAATGGTAGCTTCATATTCTATGGGTTCATCTGAATCACGCATAATTAGCTGTGTGGCTAGTTTATTGGTGATGTTCTGTTGAATCACACGTTTTAGAGGACGAGCACCGTATACAGGATCGTAACCTCTTATAGCTAACCAATCCTTTACCCCTTCAGGTATATGAAGCGTCACTTTATTCTTGGCTAAAAGTTGATGCACACGTCTTAATTGTATGTCTACAATTGATCGAATATGCGACTTTCCAAGGGGGTGGAATACAATCGTATCATCCACACGGTTTAGGAACTCTGGACGTATAGTTTTCTTGAGTTGGTCTATTAACTGCTCTTGTAGTTTTGCATACTGTTCCTCATCAAGCTCACCACCTGATTTCTCCATTTCATTCACAATGAGATGTGAACCGATATTACTAGTCATGATGATTATAGTATTCTTGAAGTCGACCGTAACGCCTTTGTTGTCGGTTAATCGGCCTTCATCTAATACTTGTAGTAGGATGTTAAACACATCTGGATGTGCCTTTTCAATTTCATCAAGTAGCACAACAGAATATGGATGACGGCGCACAGCTTCGGTTAACTGTCCACCTTCATCATAGCCTACATAGCCTGGAGGCGCTCCAACCAATCGGCTTACACTATGCTTTTCCATGTATTCACTCATATCGATGCGAATCATCGCATTCTGATCATTGAATAAGAATTCTGCTAATGAACGGGCTAACTCAGTTTTACCAACACCTGTAGATCCCAAGAAAAAGAAAGAGCCTATGGGTCGTTCTTCATCTTGTAAACCAGCGCGTGAGCGGCGCACGGCGTTTGATACTGCTTCAATAGCGTTATCTTGGCCTATTACTCGTTTGTGTAACTCTTCTTCAAGAAGGAGTAATTTTTGGCGTTCACTTTGAAGCATGCGTTTAACTGGGATACCCGTCCAGCGTGCCACGATGTCTGCGATATCTTCAGCATCTACCTCTTCTTTGAGTAGTGCTTTGGAATTTTGCATTTCGTCGAGCTTTGCTTTGGTTTGCTCGAGGTCTTTTTCCAATTGTGTGATGGTGCCATATCGTAACTCAGCTACTTTTTCATAATTGCCTTGGCGTTCCGCTTTATCGGCTTCGTTACGGCTGGTTTCGATGGCTTGCTTAAGTTCACGTGCTCTTTGAATAGTATCTCTTTCCTGTTCCCATTGAACACGCATAGTACTTCGTTGCTCTTCAAGGTCCGCAAGCTCTTTCTCAATCCCTTTAATTTTGCCCTTATCTTTTTCACGCTTTAAAGCCTCACGCTCAATTTCGAGCTGCCTAATTTGGCGTTCGATGCCATCTAGCTCTTCAGGAAGAGAATCAATTTGCAGCCTTAACCGTGATGCTGATTCGTCTATTAAATCGATAGCTTTATCGGGTAAAAAACGATCAGCTATATATCGATGAGAGAGTTCAGCAGCAGCTACAATAGCGGAATCAGTAATACGAACCCCATGATGAACTTCGTAGCGCTCTTGAAGTCCACGAAGAATAGAAACGGTGTCTTCAATGGAAGGCTCACCAACTAAAACGGTTTGTAAGCGGCGTTCAAGAGCTTTGTCTTTCTCAATGTACTTTCGATACTCATCTAAGGTAGTAGCACCGATGGCATGCATTTCTCCACGAGCAAGAGCTGGCTTTAGAATATTAGCCGCATCCATGGCACCTTCTGTAGCACCTGCACCAACTAAGGTGTGAATCTCGTCAATAAAGAGAATGAGTTCACCATCCGAATCAGTGACTTCCTTTACTACTGCTTTGAGTCGCTCTTCAAATTCGCCTCTAAACTTTGTTCCTGCCACCAACGCGCCCATATCTAAGGCTACAATTCGTTTAGATTTTAAGCCTTCAGGTACATCTCCTCGTACAATTCGCAACGCCATACCTTCGGCAATTGCTGTTTTACCAACACCAGGTTCACCAATTAAAACCGGGTTATTCTTTGTGCGGCGAGTAAGAATTTGCATCACTCTCCGTATTTCTTGGTCGCGACCAATTACAGGGTCTAATTTGTTCTTTTCAGCCAGTTCGTTTAAATCACGAGCATATTTTTTTAGAGCAGCATATCTACTTTCAGCGTTGGGATCATCTACGGTCTGATTTCCCCTAACTTCTTTTAGAACCTTCAGGATGTTTTCTTTTGTACAGCCTTGGTCTTTTAAGAGCGAGCCAATAGCTGATTTTGTCTCAGACATCCCTATTAGAATGTGTTCAGAGCTAATATATTCATCGCCTAATGCTGTAGCTTCTTTTTGAGCTTTATCAAAAGCTTCTTTAGAAGTAACTGATAAGTACTGCCCTGATACTGATGCACCTTGAACTTTGGGAAGTCGTTGTAACTCAGCATCTACAACTTGCTCCACGCTAGTTACATTAGCTCCTAGCTTATTTAGAAGTGTAACCACAACATTGTCGTTGTCTACCAAAAAGGCTTTTAAAATATGAGCCGGTTCGAGGGCTTGATTATTCAAAGATTGAGCAAGTTCCAAGGCTTGCTGAATAGTCTCTTGAGCTTTTAATGTGTATTTGTTCAAATTCATAATCCGTCCTTTATATTAATTCCATAAGGCTTAAGTCCAAAATCGTGCCAAAAAAATGGGCTGACTTAATAGCAGATGGGGAAGGATTTTTATCACATTGATATGCTATAAAATGTTAGAACGTGTAAAATCATATTTGTTTAAATCGTTAATAAAAGGGGACACATAGCATGTATAAAAAGCTACTATCAATCATTGGGTTAGTAATTATAAGTTCAATTCCAATCAAAGCTCAAGTAAGTACGGGCTTTACAAATCCGGATGACTTTCAATATTTGCTGGATTATAGGCTTCCAGATTGGGGGTATACAAATTTTTCTATTAGAACGGGTAGTATAGGCACAAATGGAAGGTATAGTTGGAGCAAGGAAATAAATGATAATCCTACCATTTCAAATAATGAGAATGATGTTTCAAATCGAATTTTCAACCTCAATGTAATTCCAACTTTCCAACTCTATAAAGAAAGTGAACAAAGAGTCTTTTCGCTAAATACATTTACAGAGCTTTCTCGCAATACGTTAAGGTATAAGCAAGAAAGTGAGAATATGAGCGGTGGCATAGAGCAAAGCCGTTTAAACAAAAATAACGCTATAAGAACGGTATTAGCTGCTGAAAATAATTATTACCTATCAAGTAATTCGTTTCTAATCACTAATCTATATTCAGAAATCCAATGGTCTAAACAAGTTCAAGATATAGACAGCAACGGTAGTTCAACTATTGATGAGGAAGAGTTAAATAGAACTATCATAGTAAGGCCACAAATAGGAATTGGCGTTGGAAGAATTCGAAATGTAACACCCGTAATTCGAGCCTTAAGGATGAATGAAAGGTTTAAAGCGTTGGGTAATGAATCATTTGCTCGAGAAGAGATTTTAAATTCAGCGGAATACTTCGCAAGGTTTCAAGGGTATCAGGTTACAAAAGATCGCTTTCTGAAATCATTTTGGGGTGACATGAATAGAGCAACTAATGGGAAGCTCGATCAAGTAGGGGCATTCGATATATTTTATCTAAATGATGTATTTAATGAGAGTTTAGGCAATCGTTTCGAAGGATATGAAGCATATTTAAGTCTTGATTACTCTTATATGAATCAACTATCCAAAGAAAATGATGAGATAGCTAATATTGAAAATAGGGTGTCTACTACAAGTCGTTCAGCTTCAGTAAATCTAAATTATGATTGGTATAAAAACCTCGATTTATATCATCAATTCGCCTTACATGCAAAGAATGTATGGATGTTTCCCTTAGAGGAATCTGATGTATATAACTGGATGAATGAAACAGCCGTTGAAGCAGAATGGCTTTGGAATTTCGCCGATAGATTTCAGCTTAATTCATCATTAGTGAATAGCGTGACTTTGGCAAACCAAAAGGATACTAGTGTGAACAAAGATTATATTTATGCTTCACGACTTAATTCCAATTTCTATTATTTCATTGAGAATAAAGTGGCCTTAAATGTGGGGGTGTCTCTGTTGTATAGAAATGATAATACTGATTATGACACTCGTGAGTTATCCCTGAAAAATTTTAATTGGGGTATCAATGCAGGGATAAGCTATTATTTCAATCAGAATTTGTTTTAATAAAAAAACCCAGGCCGTATCAGGGACTGGGTTTTGGTTTTTCGGGGTACAATAATTGGGTCATTCTTTTATAGTTCATCGGGTTTTATTTGTTTCCGATTCTTATAAAAAACTCCAATTCACTATTACTACTATATGCCTTATTAGGCGACATAGCTCTCAAAAACTTGTACTAAAGAGCATATTAAACTTCAGTAATTACTCTTTTCGTTGTAATGATTTGTAAAGAGAAGGGTTTTAGTGTTTTTTTAAGCATAAGGTTCTGAAATAGTTAAAAAATAAAGCCTCTTTTATTCCTAAAAGAGGCTTTATGGTATGGAGTTATATTAGAGTTAGGGGATCTTACAGTTCAAAGGCTATATACTGCTTAACACCTCTTTGCATAACTGTGAGTAGCACAACTTCGTCGCCACTTTTCGAGATCTTCTCTAACTCATCAAAGAATTCAGTTTCCGTTTTAACTTTGTTTCTCTTTACAGCAGTAATAACGTCTCCTTTTCGGAGTCCACGCTCATATGCGTTACTACTTTGTTTGATATTAGTAACCACAATTCCATCAACATCTGAATCTAATTGGAGCTGACGACGGAAGTTGTCTGTTAGGTCGCTAACATTAAACCCAATTTTTTCTTCCATCGACTCAACCTTTGCAGGCTCAGTAGTTGCAAACATCTCTTCTTCACGTTCACCAAGAGTAACTTGAATAGTTTTGGAATCTTCATCACGAAGGATGCCTAGTTCTACTTTCTCACCTGGTTTCATAGTTCCAATTTTGGATCTAAACATGGTCCAGTTGGTTACTTTCTCACCGTCTATTGAAACCACTACGTCTTGCTCTTGTAATCCAGCTTTTGCTGCAGGGCCGTCTTCTTCTACTCGAGCTACAATAAACCCGCGAGCGTCATCGATGCCAAGTGCTTTTGCCATGGTGCGATCAACTTCGCCACCAAAGTATAATCCTAGGTAACCTCTTGATACTTCACCGTCATCAACAAGATCATCCATAATTCGTTTGGCTAAATTAATTGGGATGGCGAAGCCGATACCGTCGTTTCCACCAGATCGTGAGGCTATAGCAGAATTTATGCCGACAAGCTCTCCATTCATATCAATGAGTGCACCACCAGAATTCCCAGGGTTGATAGCTGCATCTGTTTGAATGAAATCTTCAAAGCCAGTGCCTTGTCCAATTAAACCAATGGAACGTTGTTTCGCAGATACAATTCCAAATGAAACGGTATGAGCTAGGTTTTCACTCAGTGGGCTACCAATTGCCAACACAAATGAACCAACTTTTAAGTCATCGCTATTTCCAAGTTTAACGGTGGGCAAATTTTCTATATCAACCTTTAAAACAGCGATATCGGTTGCCGGATCAGCTCCCACAAGTTCTGCCTTTATAGATTCACCATTATAAAGTTGTACCTCTATTTCATCTACATCGGCAATTACATGGTTGTTGGTGATGATATAGCCCTCATCAGATACAATCACACCAGAACCTAGCCCGCGTTGAGTGTATTCACGAGTCTCTGAATCTCCACCATAGGGGTTCCCAAAGAATTGTGAAAATGGGTTTTGCATAACTCTTCGCTGCTGCACCTTTTCAGTGGTTATCATCACAACAGCAGGGTTGGTCTTCTCAGCGATGTCCACAATTGCATCGTTGAAATCTTTAAATGAGTTAACCGGGCGGTTTTCTGCAGAAGTGACATCGGTATCATAACTGGGTAGCTTTATGGTATTACTGTCGGTGATCTCATTAACTCCAAGCATCACCAATATGGCGGCTGCTACTCCAAAAATGTTTCTTATTGTATTATTCATAGGTCTATTCTTGATGTTCGATTGAATTACTGTTGCTACAACGAAAGCAGCTTTGAATATTGTATGTTGATACAATTTGGAATTAAAAAAGCCGGAGTTGCTTTCACACAACTCCGACATCACTAACTAATATTTATGGGATTTGAAGGGTTAGTTTATTTGAATCTTCTTCTTAACCTTTTCTTCTTTTTTCTCGATGGTGATATTTAATAAGCCATCTTCATATTGGGCATTAATGCTCTCTTCGTTTATACTATCTGGGAGATAGAATGAACGGGAGAACTTGCCGTATTTGGTTTCTACACGGTGGTAGTTTTTAGCGTTTTCTTCATTCTGAAATTTACGCTCACCGCTTATGGTTAAACGACCATTATCTAATTCGATATTTATATCATCTTTCTTAATACCTGGTAGTTCAGCTGAAATTTCAAACGAAGCGTCATTTTCAGCTACATCAACATTAGGCATGAATGAATCAGATTTATAGTTCAAACTTCCGTTGAACATTTCATCTACGATGTCATTAAAGTTTTTGGAGAATAGATCTGTGTTTGGTCTCTGATATTTAATAAGTGCCATAATTGGAACCTCTCTGATTTGATTTTGTTTATTTGATCATCAATTTCAGTTCCATTTTTACAAGCTTAATGCCAATTGAATTTTTGCGAAAGTATCTGTCAGCTTTGCAAAAGTAGCGTGAATTTTTTTCAGCCTGTTATGAATGTGGCATTAAGAATGACAGAGCAGAGTTGACGAGGAGTCAGAGCCGTTGACAAAATTGACAGATAAAAAAAAGCCCCATACAATTGTAAGGGGCTTTGATCAAAATATGGATGGTGAAAATCAGAAATAACTTTGTTTCCACTCTTTGGCAATAAGAAATGCGAGCTCTAAACTCTGCTCATAATTCAAACGAGGATCACAGAATGTTTCGTAGTTCGTAGATAGTCCAGATTCATTCAAACCTTTGGCTCCTCCTACACATTCAGTTACATTATCCCCTGTCATTTCTAAATGAACTCCACCTAAGTAGCTTCCCTCTGCACGGTGAATGGCAAAGGCCGACTTAATCTCTTCAAGAATATGGTCAAAGTTGCGAGTTTTTAGAGATGTATCCGTAGCGAAAGTATTTCCATGCATAGGATCAGAACTCCAAACCACTGGGAGTCCTTCTTTTCGAACGGCTTGAATAAGTGGAGGAAGTCCATTTTCAATCTCTTCTTTTCCAAAACGGGTAATAAGAACAATCTTACCACTTTCATGGGTAGGGTTTAAGGTCTCGATTAACCTGATGGTTTCATCAACTTCGAATGGAGTCCCTACCTTGATGCCAATTGGATTTTGAATGCCTCGTAGATATTCCACATGAGCCCCTTCAAGTTCACGCGTTCGGTTACCCACCCAAACCATATGTGCACTCAGATTAAAGAATCCCGTTTTTCTAGGAACTTCACGCGTTTGAGCAGCATCGTAATATAAGTTCAATGCTTCATGTGAAGTGTAAAAATCAGCTTTTTGCAAGCTATTTACGCGAGTTGGGGCTATCGATTCCATAAAACGCACAGCTTTTGTAATCGATTCTACCATAGCCTCGTATTCAGCGTAATATTTATTATTCAGCATGAAATCGAGTTCCCATTGCTCTGGATGGCGTAAATCAGCAAAGCCTTCATCGGCAAGAGCACGCAAGAAATTTATAGTAAGCCCTGCTTTATGATATCCTTCTATTAAGCGTTCTGGGTCTGGGATTCGGGCTTCTTCAGTAGCTTCGTAACGGTTGATAAGATCCCCACGGTAACTGTATATCTTTTTGTCGCCTACTTGCTCAAAATCGCTTGATCGGGGCTTAGCATACTGCCCGGCAATACGTCCAATTCTATGTACAGGCACTCCCATCTCATGAATCAATATGAAACTCATCTGGAGCATCACCTTCAACATGTTCACAATTTTAGGGGAGGTAGTAGCATCAAAACTCTCTGCACAATCTCCACCTTGGAGTAAAAAGCTTTTACCCATTGAGACTTCAGCTAACTTGCTCTTAAGGGCCTCAATTTCCCATGAAGTTACAAGAGGGGGGAGTTTTGTTAGCTTATTATAACTTTCGGTTAAGTGTTCCTGATTAGGGTATTCAGGAAGTTGCTTAATCGGCTTGTCTTTCCAAGAAGTTGGGTTCCAGTGCTGTTTCAAAGTGTTTTGCATGCTATGAGAGTTTGAGGCGGCATAAGTTATAAGAATTTATGGGAGGATGCTCTCTAAAAATTCCCTAATTATAGGATATATAATATATAGGTATATTAGCAGCGCAATAAATCAGTAGACAATATGCTTGGTACAAAATCAAAAATTTTGGTGGTCGATGATTACCCTGCATTGGTTACTCTTACCCGCCATAAGTTGATACATAAAGGGTTTGATGTTATCACGGCACCAAATGGAGAGGAAGCCCTATCATTAGTTCGTTCTGAATATCCCGATCTTGTGATTAGTGATGTTGAGATGCCACTAATGGATGGCTATGAGCTGTGTAGTAAAATCAAGAATGACAGCCGTTTACACCAGATTCCAGTGATTTTGGTTACCTCTATGGTTACCACCGATTCTTTAATGAAAGGAATATCGGCTGGAGCTGATAACTATCTTACCAAGCCCTATGATGATGAAACGTTATTTAGCAAAATTGATGAATTGCTAAATAACCCAGTAAAGCCCTTTACTGACCGAGAAATGATCAATGTAGCCATTGATAATAAAAATTATAACATCAAGGCTGATTACACGCATTTAGTTAATTTATTAGTATCCACCTACAAAAATACTTTAGCACAAAACAGAGAACTTGAGAATATTAAGCAGCAGCTTAGATCTATAAATCAAGAATTGGAGCTCTCGAAAAACGAGCATGAAGATCTGCTTCAAAATGTATTTCCGAAAAAGATTGCGGATAGTTTATTAGCCTATGGTACGGTTACGCCAGAGCGATATGAAGATGTAACTATAATGTTCACTGATTTTGACGGCTTCAGTAAAGTAGTACCAGATTTAAGTCCTGAAAAATTGATCAATAGCTTAACACATTACTTTGATCAATTCGATAATTATGCGGAAGAGCACAATTTGATTAAGATTAAGACCATTGGCGATAGCTATATGGCGGTAGGGGGACTTCCTGATCGTAATGAAACCCATCCTATTGATGTTGTTCTAGCTGCTTTGAAGATGAAATACTTTATGGATAATGCGAAGCATAGTCTCAATTCATCAATTCCTCATTTCCCACTTCGTATTGGTATTCATACTGGTGAGTCGGTAGTTGGTGTGATTGGTAAGAAAAGATTCGCATACGACATCTGGGGTTCAGCCGTAAATTTAGCTTCCAGAATGGAGCAAAATGCAGATACTAATTACATCAATATTTCTGAAGCTACATACGAGCGTGTGAAAGAATTCTTTGAATGCGAAACGCGTGGTGAAATTGAAGCTAAGAACATGGGCAAAGTACCTATGTATTACCTAAAGAGAATTAAGGAAGAATATTCTGAAGATGTAGATGGCGTATTCCCTAATCGTTTATTCGTTCGCCAATATAATATGATGACTAGAACTAGCAACTCTCAGGTTGGTTCGTAGAATTAATTTGAATGAAGGTTTTGTGTAATCTGTTGCTTATACTTTAAGTTGGCTTGAACCTCAAATAAACAGACCATTGCAGCAGAATATTGTAGTTCGTGGCGCTCGAGAACACAACCTCAAAAACTTTGATATAGATATACCTCGTGATGAATTAGTGGTTATCACAGGCTTATCAGGTTCGGGAAAATCCTCATTAGCATTCGATACTATTTACGCTGAAGGCCAACGCCGTTTTTTGGAGTCCCTTTCGGCCTATGCTCGCCAGTTCCTTGGAATGATGGAACGACCAGCCGTTGATTTCATCGATGGACTCTCACCTGTTATTT